>JAYYQC010000339.1:0-11052 GCA_036128675.1 Myxococcota bacterium
CCAGACTTGGACGCAACATCGCTTACCTCGTCCGCACGCGCCCGCAAATGGCTCATCGGTGACCCTGTTACGAAGCACATCGACTCACGCCCAGAGGCGGACAAAACCTCGCCGGCTTTGGAAATCGCGTCCACAATCTCAACCGTTGAGGGGTCGTACCACAAGACGGCAAGAGGATCTTCGCCGAGAAAGAGGAGATTCATGGTCCAATCCGACGCAATGCCGCCCTCGGCTTGACGCCAGAGCCGACTTAAACGGCCAGCGAGGAGCCAGTCGATTCGTCGAACGATGCTCATTTCATGATCGGTAACTTTGAATCTGGGCAAAACAAGTGGGGCGCTGTTGCTAAAAAAGGTCTCTTGAGACCAGCCACTGTGCCAATCGATACGTATCTGGGAGGCCACGAGGTGCGCTCTAATCCCTACTCTCTGCGATTTGATCGAGTAGTCCGTTGATGAAAGATGATGCATCGTTGTTGCTGAACTTCTTGGCTATCTCGATCGCCTCGTTGATAATCGCCGCTTTGGGAATGTCATGGCACCAGAGCAACTCATACGCGGCCATACGCAAAAGACTGCGATCAACCTGCTCCATTCGAGCCAATTTCCATCGGGTAGAAGCATTCTCAATGGCCGCATCAACCTCTGGCAATTGGCGTAAAACGCCCTCGACGATTCGCTCAGCGAAACCCTGCTCATCTTTCGTTACAGAATCAAAGCTGGCCCAAAAGGCTCTAATAGGTTCATCAACCTCAGTCGGCTCGACCCGACCGTCGGCAAGGACGCCATGCATATCAAGTTGGTAGATCAGCTGCAGGGCACATTCTCTCGCTTTACGTCGCATTCTCTATGCCTCTGAAATCTGCTGAAGGACTCGAACGGTCTCGACCGCCGCAAGCGCTGCTTCGTACCCCTTATTGCCAAGCTTAGTGCCGGCACGCTCGATCGATTGCTCGATCGTATCGGTCGTCAGAACGCCAAAGATGACAGGCTTATTTACGTCCCAGCCAGCACGCGCAAGACCAGAAGCGGCCTCACCGGCAACATAATCAAAGTGTGCAGTGCTACCCTTGATCACTGCGCCCAGACAGACGACCGCATCGATATCATCTCGCTTGCCCAGCGCTTTCGCGACGAGCGGCATCTCGAACGCCCCAGGCACCCAGGCGATGGTCACGTTTTTCGCATCACCGCCGTTTCGAACCACCGCATCTACGGCCCCTTCAAGTAACTTTTCGGTAATGAACGCGTTGAACCGACTCACGACTACGCCGAGACGAAGCCCTTTCGCGTCGATATGTCCTTCGATGACCGTACTTTCGGAAATCCCACTCATGGTTTACCTCAACCTTCTTGCTTCGTTGTTTCGATTCGGTTTTTCGGGATCAACGGAACAACGTCCTCTAAAGATAGCCCGAATCCCTCGAGAGCCGCCAGTCGGCGAGGATTGTTCGAAATCAACCGGATCTTCTGAAGACCTAACTCACGGAGAATCTGAGCACCAATCCCAAATTCGCGAAGAACACCACTTGCTGTACCCGTTACAGGCGCTGGCGCAGCATCAGGTGCATCCACGTTCTCATTGCCAAGGTCGCGAATACGTTCATCAAGAGGTACAAACGGCGTACCACGGTCAATACAGACCAGGACACCACATTCTTCTGAACCAATGGCTTCAAGTGCGGCGTTTAGATACGCACGGTCACTGGTGAAAAGGTCTCCAAACACGTTGCTGAGCGGATACCCAGAGTGGACGCGAACCAAGGGAGCCGTCGCGTTGGCGATATCACCCTTAATCACCGCGAGGTGCTGACGGTCATCGAGTGGCGTCCCGTAAGAGATCAGAGTTACCTCTCCCCAGATTGGGTGCTGAACAACACGGTCGACCAAACGGTTGATCAATGTTTCGCGGGTTAGGCGATAGTGCACGAGGTCAGCGATGGTCAAAATCGGAATATCATGCTCAGCGGAGAACTTCTCGAGGTCCGGCATTCGGGCCATTGTTCCATCCTCATTCATGATTTCGCAGATAACAGCCGCCGGATAACAGCCCGCCAACCGGGCCAGGTCCACGCTGCCTTCGGTCTGCCCGGTACGGACCAATACGCCACCCGTTCTCGCCCGTAAGGGGAAAATGTGGCCAGGGCGCGACAAATCGGCGGGTCCAGCCTCAGGGTCAACAGCGACCTGAATGGTCCGCGCGCGGTCAGCGGCACTGATACCGGTCGTCACGCCCTGCCTCGCCTCGATCGACACGGTGAACGCCGTTTCGAATGGGCTCGTATTGTCCCCAACCATCATTGGAATGTCGAGTTCACGCAGACGTTCATCGGTCATCGGAAGGCAGATGAGACCGCGACCATATTTCGCCATGAAGTTGATGAGTTCCGGCGTTACCTTATCGGCTGCGCAAACGAGGTCTCCCTCATTTTCGCGGTCTTCGTCATCAACCAGAATTACCATTTCGCCATTTTTCATGGCCTGAATGCTTTTTTGTACCGAATCCATGTGCGGCCCCTAACTCAGTCGTTGGTGAAGCGTCAAGCGTCCATATCAGTCGATAAAGGCTTGCGCCATCTGTCTTGCAAGGTCGATAGCGGCATGGGCACTCGCAACCTTATTACGTCGACGCCCATAGGGTAGCTGCAGTCGCTTGGTCATCAGGTTGTTTGGTCCTGCCACGGCGATCCAAACGGTTCCCACTGGCTTGTCAGCTGTACCGCCGCCAGGTCCAGCGATACCACTCACGGCGATTCCCCAATCCGCATGAAAGGCATTGCGGACCCCCTGAGACATCTCGACGACGGTAGCCTCGCTCACCGCGCCTTCGCTGACCAGTGTCGCTTCCAATACCCCAAGCTTGTCTTGCTTTACATCGTTTGAATAGGCCTGCACCCCTCCCAGAAACACCGACGATGAGCCCTGCACATCGGTCAGCAAGTCACCGATCAACCCGCCCGTGCACGACTCAGCCAACGCGATGGTTTGTTCACCACGCTTGAGAATCTCAACGAGACTCGTGGCGAAAGGCCCCGGCTTTGTGGCGAAAACATGCGGGGCAAGCGCATCTTCACAGCGATCCGCGACCTCGCTTAGTGACACATCGCTGAGCGAGTCCGATGAAAGACTAACCTCGATTTCGGGGAAATCTGCTCGGTATCCGACCCGAACACCTGGTATTTCATCGACGATCGGGCGCAACCGCTCTTCTACCACTCCTTCGATCAAACCGAAGCTACGCAAGCTTCGTCGCCGCAACACCGTTGCGTCACCAAGCACCCGAGGCATGACATACGTTTCCACCAAAACATCGAACTCGCGAGGAACCCCAGGGAGAACCATGAATGTACAGCCATCGATAAGCATCGAAAATCCCGGGGCAGTTCCGACGGGATTGCGAAGAAGCTCGGCTCCCGCTGGCCGTTTGGCTTGGCGTAGCTGGTTCGGAGTCATTTCGCGGCCTCGCGCTTCAAAGATCTCTCGTAGCTTTGCCACTACCGCAGGATCTTCTTCAAGTTCGACCTCAGCCAGTCGAGCAAAGGCAAGAGATGTGAGGTCGTCGTCGGTTGGCCCCAGTCCACCCGCAACGACACACAACTCAGTTCCTCGCGCAGCGATATCCCGAGCGGCGGAAACAATGTCGTCGATATCGTCAACGACTGTGCGACGAGCGCGAAGTTTTTGTCCAGCTTGTCCGATGGCTGTCGCAAGCCGAACGGAATTCGTGTCTACAACTCGACCGTCGAGGAGCTCGTCACCGACCATGAGCGATTCTATCTTCATCACAACTCCATCTCGAGGGCGATAAAGAGTTAACCGAGCACCGCCCACGCGAGATGTAAGGTAATACACGCCATGATGCCAGCAACTACGTCATCAAGAACGACGCCTGCCCCACCACCTAATTTTGCATCAATTTGCCGAATCGGTGGCGGCTTCAAGATATCAAAGGCCCGGAAAACAACGAACACTGCAAGTGCCCATTCCCAGGTCTGTGGAATGAGGAATCCAGTTGCCAGGATACCTGCAAACTCATCGACGACGATTTTTCCAGAATCATGTTCGCCATAAATCACTTCAGCATGATTCGAGGCCCAAATTGCCAGACCCGTCACGGCAGCCGTCATAATGAGGTAAGGAATCGGAGATAACGTGGCTGCAAGCCACCAAAAAGGCATTGCTCCGAGTGAGCCGAATGTTCCGGGTGCAAACGGTGCGTACCCCAACCCCCCAACACTGGTGATCCCGAGAACAAAGCGTCTCGCAAAACCAGTCAGGGGGGATCCAGGGGTCGGTTGGTTCATAGGAACTTAAATTTTATTTCGCATAAAAGTGGGGACATCGACTTCTTCAGTTACAACCTGAGTCGGACCACCCACTTTAGACAACGGTGTCTCGGTATCCCATCGATTGCGAATAATCGTCGGGATATCATGCTTTTCCTTTTGAATCTGCATCTGACTAGCGTTGACCGCACTGTTACTGGCGCGAGCGTTAGGCTGATCAAAACCCGTAGCAATGACTGTGACCTTGATTTGATCACCCATCTGCTCGTCGATTACAGCTCCGAAGATAATCTCCGCGTCTTCATCGGCTGATTCCTGAATAATGGTCGACGCAGTATGAATATCTTGAAGTCCCAAATTCGGACCACCGGTCACGTTGAGCAAAATACCCGTCGCGCCGTCGATGGTTACATCTTCTAAAAGCGGCGAAGAAATTGCCTGAGTCGCAGCCTCCAGCGCAGCACCCGCTCCGCACGCGAAACCAGTTCCCATCAACGCCATACCTCGGTCGACCATGACTGTTCGAACATCGGCGAAATCGACATTCACAATACCGTGACGGGTAATGAGGTCAGAGATACCTTGAACGGCATTGAAAAGAACAAAATCTGCCTCGCGAAATGCATCGGTCAAGGTCGTGTTCTCGTTTGATTGAGCCAAAAGCCGCTGGTTCGGTACAGTGATGAGCGTATCAACGCCTTCTTTCAGTCCAACCAGTCCCGCTTCAGCATGACGTCGCCGCTTATTACCCTCGAAAAAGAAAGGCTTTGTGACCACACCAACTGTCAGACAGCCCATCGAGCGCGCGATTTGCGCAATCACAGGTGCCGCCCCCGTACCAGTACCGCCGCCCATACCAGCGGTGACAAAGACCATATCGGCTCCATCCAACGCGGCTGCGATCTGTTCGCTGTCCTCAAGTGCAGCTTCACGGCCCACGTCCGGATTTGCGCCTGCACCCAGTCCCTTAGTGAGAGTCTGCCCAAGCGGAATCTTCACCGGTGCAAGGTTCTTAGCCAAAGCCTGCTGGTCCGTGTTCGCCGCAATAAACTCGACGCCATGAACGTTCTCAGAAATCATTGTATTGATGGCATTGCCCCCAGCACCACCAACACCGATTACCTTAATCACGGCATCATGTGCCGAAAAATCCTCAAGCTGAATCATTATGATTCCCTCCGATGTAATCAGGAGCGCGCACTCCCTTAGCCTTGCTTGGCTTTGTCAAAAACGTCTCTCACCCAACTTATTCAAAGATACCGCCAAACAGGTCCTTGAGGCCCTGCTTAAATTTCGAGTAAGCATTCACCTTCGAGACTTTGAAGAAATTCTTTTCTTCGTTGTCACGACCGTAAAGAACTAGCCCGACACCAGTTGCAAATTGCGGACTTCTTACAACGTCCACCAACCCACCAACTTTCGTCGGTGCGCCCAACCGCACTGGAAGCCCAAGAATGTCCTCCGCGAGCTCGGCCATGCCCTCCAGCATAGTCGCGCCCCCGGTGATGACAACACCTGATGCGAGTAGATCTTCGTACCCAGTTCGCTGTACTTCTTGTTGCACCAAGGTGAACATTTCTTCAACACGAGGTTCAATAATCTCGGTCAAGATTCGCTTGGAAAGCGTACGTGGCTTTCTTCCACCGACGGACGGTACTTCTATATTCTCTTCATCGTCTACCAAATTGGCACTGGCACAACCGTATTTCTGTTTGATTTCTTCTGCGTCGTCCATCGGCGTACGCAAGCCAACTGCAATGTCACTCGTAATGTGGTCACCGCCCACCGGAAGAACTGAAGTGTGAATGATACTACCTTCACTCCAAATTGCGATATCGGTTGTACCGCCCCCAATATCAATGAGCGCAACCCCGAGGTCCTTCTCATCTTGCGAGAGAACTGCTTCGGACGAAGCGAGTTGTTCGAGGACGATATCCGCAACCGTCAATCCGCAGCGTTGGGCACACTTCACGATGTTTTGAGCGCTGGTAACCGCTCCAGTTACGATATGTACTCGGGATTCAAGTCGAACACCGCTCATTCCAAGGGGCTCACGAATTCCGTCCTGGTCATCAATGATAAACTCTTGCGGTAAGATATGGATAACTTCACGGTCTAGAGGGATAGGAATCGCTCTCGCGGCATCAATCACCCGAGCAATATCCTCTGAAGACACCTCTTGATTTTTAACAGCGACGATACCGTGACTATTACAACCTTTGATGTGCCCACCTGCAATCCCCGCGTACACATGGTTGATTTCACATCCCGCCATGAGCTCGGCTTCACGAACTGCTGCTTTAATCGAATTAACAGTCGCGTCGATATTGATGACCACACCCTTGCGCATGCCATTTGATGGATGCGTCCCGATGCCAACGATATCGACTGCACCTTCGGCATCAATCTCCGCAACTATCGCACATATCTTTGTTGTACCAATGTCTAAGCCGACAATGAGTTCCTTGTTCTGTGCCATCTTAACCTGCCTCTGCAATCAATGAGTTTGAAATTGAATTATTTGAACGCGAACGAATTCTTAACGGTATACGGTTGGAATCATGACCGGTTCCCAGCCAAACTTCTGCTGGGTCCATCCCTTGCTTAGCAAGTGCTTCAATAAGTAGTTTAGTAAGTACTAATTCTCGTTTTGGCTTTTGCCCAAGATGAACCACAAAGCCTTTACTGACGTTTCCCGGTTCGAAAACGACACTCCAACCTAGAGTGTCGTCAAAACGAACTTCAGCGACAAAGCCGAGAAATTCCTGATAGGGCTTTAATTCAGCAAGAAGTTCCTGCGCCTCGGCGAAATGAGCTTTGGGGCTCTTCTCGGTGAGTCCGCTCACAATTGGAAGGTCTAATACGTCACGGGAGGTGAACTGTTTAAAGATGAGAAACTCATCAGAAACAAGATAAAGCTTATCGATTGAGGCTAGATACGCTGGTTGGTGCTCCCAAACCTTAATCGTTACTTTATCGACCAACTGCCGCCTTACGGTAACGTGCTTTACCCAGGGATGCGCCCGTACGGCACGTGCGACTTTCTCCAAATCAACATCTAAAAGGGGGGTTCCGCGTTTGAGGCCAGAATACATCAGGATTTCTTCTTCTGAAGCACGGTATTGGCCGGAAATCTCAACAACTTCGAGAATAAGACCATCATCTACGCTCAGATGTTCACGATATTCGTAGACACCTAAACCGGCTCCTACGACCGCTAATCCGATAAAGAACGCCTGTATGCCTCGTTTGAGTGGACGAAGTCTAACATTGAAGCTCTGCTTTTGCTCCACACGACGGTTTGCTCGACGTCTGTTTGCACGCTTCATTGGAAACTCCCCTCTCCCATGGTTTCCAGAAGACGTTCGCCTACTTTGAAAATGTCGCCGGCACCCAAAGTGATTACCATGTCGCCAGGCTCTACGACCTCTTGGAGAACGCGCAATACCCCATCAAGATCTCCTCCATACCTTACGCCGTGATGGCCGAAATCGCGAATTTTCTCCACCATTTTTTTGGAATCTGCGTCGATTATTGGTACTTCCCCCGCCGCGTAAACATCCGCGACGACCAATTCGTGGCATGCATTGAATGATTTTGCGAAATCATCCATCAAATCGCGCGTTCTCGTGTAACGATGAGGTTGAAACGCGACAACTAAACGACGATTCGATGCCGCCCGCGCAGCTTTCAATGTCGCAATAATTTCTTCAGGGTGATGACCATAATCATCGACCACGACCACATCACCAAAACGTCCCTTTTCTTCGAAACGACGACTAATACCTTCAAATTCAGCAAGGGCCTTCTGAATCGATGAAAACTCGACTCCAATCTCATCCGCGACCGAAATCGCGGCAAGAGCGTTTTGAACATTATGTGTGCCAATCATCGCCAACTCGACTCGGCCTAGCTCTTCTCCATGACGCTTTACGGTGAATTCAGTTCCATCCTCGCGTGACACCACATTCGAAGCAGCATAATCAGCTTGAGGACTGAGCCCGTAAGTTAAAATCTTTCGTTCAATTTTGGGTAGGATGGACTGAACCCTTGGATGGTCAAGGCACATGACCGCGCAGCCATAAAATGGGACCTTATTTACAAAATCGATAAACGCTTCTTCAATTTCAGCGATACCACCATGCCAGTGGTCGAGATGTTCTTCGTCAATATTCGTCACAACCCCAATGGTAGGAACAAGCTTCAGAAAGCTACCATCGCTCTCATCGGCTTCAGCAACGAGATATTCTCCCGCGCCAAGCCGGGCATTGGATGAAATGGACTTCAGACGACCACCGATAACAATCGTAGGATCAATTCCGCCCTCAGCAAGAACCGCTGAAGTTAAGGACGTCGTCGTCGTCTTACCGTGGGTCCCCGCCACTGCGATGCCGTATTTGAGTCGCATTAATTCAGCCAACATCTCAGCACGTCGGATCACCGGGATATTACGACGACGCGCGGCAACGACCTCTGGATTGTCGCCACCGATTGCCGTGGATGTAACAACAACATCTGCTTCCCAAACATTGTCTTCCGCATGTCCAATTTCTACACGCGCGCCCAAACTCTTTAAGCGCTTCACAGTCTGGGATTCTTTCAGGTCAGAGCCAGATACTTCGTAGCCAAGGTTCACCAAAACTTCGGCGATGCCACACATCCCAACACCACCGATACCAACGAAATGCAGATGCTTTACTCGGCCTCTAAACATGACCGCCCTCTTTCTCGAGTAGGTTACAAATATCTGCCGCGGCACTCGGACGTCCGGATGCTTTCGCGGCAGCGGCCATCTCGTTCAAAGCAGTGCGGTCCGTCAAGAACTTATCGACATGACCCTTAAGGGTTTCTGAGCTCAAGGTAGATTGAGCAATATGAATCGCTGCGCCAACATCCTCTAAAGCTTTTGCATTTGCAGTCTGATGGTCATCCACAGCATACGGAAAGGGAATTAGAATTGCGGGTCTTCCACAGACGGTGAGTTCTGCGATAGTCGTGGCACCAGCCCTACAAATAACGACATCCGCCCATCGATAAGCATCGGCCATCGCATCGATAAACGTTTCGCAACGATATTCAGGAATACCTAGTTTCTCGTATCGAGATGAAATAGTCTCAAAATCAAGTCGTCCTGTCTGATGAAAGACCTCAATCTTCCCTTTAAGTTCAGGAAACGACTCGAGCATCTCAACCACAGTATTGTTGATGGCCCGAGCACCTTGTGAACCGCCAAAAACTAAAATCCGTAGAGGTTGATGTACGTCGAAGTCCTCCGAGCGAACGGTATTCATTTCGATACGGACAGGATTTCCAAGAACTTCGACCTTGGATTCAGGCAGTCCCTGAACCGGCAGAGATGCAACGATGCGATGTGCCATTTTACCAAGAATTCGATTCGTCGTACCTGCAACGGCGTTTTGTTCCATGACGACGACATGAACGCCGAGAAGTCTAGCCGCTAGGACCGCAGGCCCCGCAGCATAACCTCCGACACTAACCGCTACGCTAGGGCGAAAACGCAACACCAAACCAAACGCCTTGAAGATTGCGACAGGCAACTTCAATAAGCTTTTTACTGTCCCAACCAACCCCATTCTGCGCAAACCCGATACAGGCAATAACTCGACTTTAAATCCGGCCTTCGGAACAGCATCCTTTTCGATACCGCGCGGTGATCCGACGAATAGAATCTGATGTTCATCGCTTCGTCGCTTCAACTCTTGAGCGACAGCAATCCCTGGAAAGAGATGACCACCGGTGCCTCCGCCTGCAATGATCACTTTCATGCAGTCACCTTGCCGGAAGCGAGCGTTACTCGCTTAGTGGAGAGCTTCAATAAAATCCCGAGAGCGATAAGTGAGGCTAAGAAATGACTCAAGCCAGCACTGATGAATGGCAATGCGAGTCCTTTCGTGGGAACCATTCCCAAGGCGACGTATAGGTTGAACATCGCAGGTAGCCCAATCAAAGCCGTCAATCCGACCGCAAGACATTTGTCAAATGCATCATCCAAACGCCGCGAGAGCCACCACCCTCGTAGAGTAATACAGGTGAAGAGTGCGATAAGAATCACAGCGCCAATGAAACCAGTCTCTTCGGCCCAAATTGCGAAGATGAAGTCAGTGTGGGGCTCCGGTAAAAAGTGGAGCTGCTTCTTTCCGCTTCCGAGGCCAACCCCTGAGATGCCCCCCGAACCAATGGAGATAAGTGCCTCAGTGATCTGATACCCCGAGGTCTCGCGATGCGCCCAGGGGTCGATAAAGCCCATGATTCGTCTAATTCGAAACGGAGTACTTGCCACGAAATGATAGAATATAGGGAAGATACCCAGTATCATTAGGCCAAACCACTTGAGTGGTAAGCCAACCGCCAAGATGAGAACTCCCAGAACAAGCTCCATAACAACAGCACTACCAAGGTCTTCAATGACGACGAGACCTACACCGAGTTGAGCAATAGCCACGGGCAAAATAAGAGCCTTCATCGTTCCAGTTGGCTTCCTCAGCTCTCTTGCCAATAAAGCTGATGCAAAGAAGAGTACGGCAAGCTTCATAAACTCGGAGGGCTGAACCCGCAGGCCGGCTAATCCTAACCACCGTCTTGCTCCACCTGCCTTGATTCCAATCCCGGGGATCAAAACGAGTAAACACGCGATTAAGAGAATGACAAAGAACCATCCAGCACGCCGATACCAGAAATCTGTTGGAACGCGGTACGCCACATAAGCGGCAGCTGAACCAATGCAAAGACCAACCAACTGTTTGTAA
>JAYYQC010000340.1:0-8750 GCA_036128675.1 Myxococcota bacterium
CGGTCAGAGAGCTAGGCTTCAGTGGTAGTATCGGCATCCATGGTGCGATGGTCTCAACCCTGATGGTCTTACCTTTCTTTTTGCGACTGGACCGCAAAGGAAAGATGGTGTCGAAGAAAAGAAAAGAGAATGGTACCGACAGCATCGACCGGTGCTTGCATGCAATCAATTGGCTTTCCGGGCTTGGCAGCCCCATGCGCCGCAATGCGGTCTTAGTCCTGGGGTTTTCGCTTTTCGCGCTCGCTGGGTTTGGGGTGACACAGGCTAGAGTCGACCACGACCCGCTTAAATTCTATTTTGAGGACAACCCACTGCGCGTCGGCATCGAGACGCTCGACCAAAACGTCGCTGGTGCCGGTTCCATGAGTGTACTCGTGGAAAAGAAGGGCGGTGTAAAAGACCTCGCTCTTCTCAAAAAGATGGAGACCTTCGAAGAGCGTCTTCGTGCGTACAAGAATCCGGTAACGGGCAAGCACCTGGTAACCGGTGTAGCCAGTCTGCTCAACGTCATCAAAGAAACAAATCGAGCACTCCACGAGGGCGACGAGGCGTTTTACAAATTACCGGATACTCAGCGCGGAATTTCCGATGCGCTCTTTCTTTTTGAGAATGCGAGCCTCGACGATTCGCGTCGAGTCTTAACGACCGACTCGACCAAGACTCTGATGAATTTCTCGCTTCACTGGATAGCGGTCACCGAGCTGGAGCATTTTATCGAATTCGTGAACGGCGAGGTCGAGACCACCTTCGGTAAATCAGCCTCGGTGAATCCGAGTGGACTTGCTTATTCGATGACCTCAACACTGAGTGTACTGGTTCATGATCTTTACCGTAGCTTTGGGGCTGCCATTTTGATGGTTACACTGCTTATGATTTTCGTATTCAGAGACATCAAATTGGGTCTGATCTCGATGATACCGAATGTGTTACCGATCATGGTCTCGGTTTTGGTGATGCTTGCGCTTGAGATTCCTCTAAACCTCTCCAATATCCTTATTGCATCCATCGCAATTGGAATTTGCGTCGATGATACAATCCATTTTTTCCATCACTTTAGGCAAGGCTTCAAGCTCCACGGGGATGTAGAGGCCGGGATTCAGCATGCGATCGAGTCAACTGGCCGAGCGATGTTCTTAACCACGGTTGTCCTGGTTCTTGGGCTCGCCAGTTATCTTGGAGGGACGTTAACCAGCTTGGTTCATTTCGGCCTCTTGGTGAATATTTGCGTGGTACTGGCCTTATTTTCTGATCTTCTCTTCGCGCCGGCGATCCTACGTATCGCTTACCCATCTAAGACGAGCTAAATTCAAGGTAACCGCACCATGACTTGCATGGCTCTTCACTTTTTTGGAGACTTTAGGGTGAGGGTCTTCACGGATGACACGCAAAGAGGAACACGGCAATGATGCAAGCTTTGGCGAGCTAAAGGAGCTTGCCGGCGAGCACGCGGAGGATGACCGCGTAATCGCGCTCATGATGCGCCTTGCAACGGTCGGAATCGACCTCAGCAGTGCGGGATCAGGCGTCAAGTCGGACGAGGCTTCTAGCCCAGACCCAAAAGCCAATCTAACCGAGCGATTGTCCAATCAGCACGCTCAGGTGGACGGCGCCGTCAACCGAGTCGTCACTATTTACAAGGTTGCTGCAGTCAGTTTCACGCTCTTCTACCTCTTTTGCTGCTGGCGTCTGATTCGTTTTTACATTTACGGACACCCTGCTGAGGAGAGCATCTCCCTGACGTTCCGCGTGTCGCTTGGGGTCATCATCGCCGCCGTCTACTTCCTTTCGGTCATCGCGGCGCGCACCCATGGAAAGTGGAATGCTGGCATTGAGCCGATAGGTTTAATCGCCGTGTTCACAATGTTCTTCATCAATGCAGGTGCACCCGATGTTGCGTATCCGGGCTTTCTCGCCGTGTGGTTTTTGCTTTATACGCTGCTACGTAAAGACAACCGTAAACGGACGATTGTTGTGCTCATCGCATTGCTGACTTGTTTTATCGGCTTAGGCATCGCAGCCTTTCGAGGGAATCTCCTGCACAATGCTCTGTGGAGTGGGGTTGCCGTTGGGGTTCTATCTGCCATCCTAATTCGCTTCGTCGACACCTACCGAAGCGGTACCGTCGTGCTCTCGGGTGACTGGCTTTCCCAATGGAAAAATTACGACGACATTCACGACGAGCTTCAGACCTTTGATGTGATCCTAGAGAGCGAAAACAAATATGCGCCAAGTCGAATCACATCGCTCTTCTCGAGGTCGGCTTGGACACATGCCGCAATGATTGTTCGGGAACCGTCGGCGAAGGTAAAAGCGGCTTATGGGGTTGAGACACGGGACGAGCTCGCGGCAAGGGCCCGGTTGTTACGCGCCGAGTTGATCGAGCCTGGCCTGAGTGCGATCCAGCGCTCAGGACACTTCGAAGAGCTCGATCGTATTCTCGATGCGATGGAGGAAACCCTCTATGTCTTCGAAGCGGTGCGCCCGGTGGTGGCGCTCACGCCACTCAAAGAGTGGATGCACGCTAAGCAGACACATATGCCTCATAAGGTCATCGTTTGTCGTCGATTCCAAGAGTACCAAGGTGAAGCCAAAGTTGTCTGGAACCATGAGGCGCTTGAGGCCTTTATGCTTGAGGTTCAGGGCCTACCCTTTACCTTAGATGCCAACAATATGATTCGAGCGAATTACCAGCTCAATAAAACCCGCTACAGCGACTCCATCTTTTGCAGCGAGCTGGTAGCGGAGGCTTACCAAAGGGCCGGTATCTTCACGAAAAACCGACTTTCATCGAACTATACACCCAACGACTTCTCGTCCTTGGTGCCCACAAAGTTCCTGCTGAGTGCTTCGCTTGATAAGGAGTTTTGGCTCCGGGAAATGGAGCATTCGCCTGAGGTTGAGCCCGACTAATTGTCACCCTCAATCTCGCTGTAGGAATAGACCCGCAGACGGGTTGGATAGGGAGGGGCGTTGGTAAATTCGTTGGTTATTTCGGTGACAGCCGTCTCACGGATAACAAGGTCCCGTCGCTCATCTCTTGCCGTAGCAGTGCTGTAATAGCGACCGTCTTGGTCGAGAAAGCTTCCGCTGCTGGCGATCACTTCTCCACGTGGTCCTTCAATCACAATGCCGGCCAGTGATGTCGGCTCAAGCGAATGTCGCCACGCATCGAGTGCAGCTGCGTAGTCTTCGGGAGCGCTGTGAAGCAGTACGGTCTCAAGTTCACCAAGGGCAAGAGCGGCGGGTGGGGAGGGCTGTGAGGGTTCGGCACTCTCGGTACCACCGATGAGGCTGCCAACGAGCAGCGCGAGCGATAGCGCAATCAAGACCATGCTCAGTTTTTTAGTTGGGATATCTAAATGTCGTTTATTGATGAACTGCATCGCCAGCCCTCAAAGCAACTTGTGGCCGAGTACTCAAGCTCTTTTCCGTCTTGTTGAGATTTAAATTCAACAATACGTGTCATCGCTCACACACTTTCCAAAGCGCACACAAAGAAAACTGTCGGGGGTATCCTTTAGAGTAATTCCAGGAGGGACGAACACATGTCTTGGAACATCGAAAACAGCGAACTGCAGAAGCCCAACGAACTATGCCCAGAGGTCACACTCAGTCACTTGGCTGAGCATTACCCACATCTTCAGGCCAGTACCGAGAGCCTGGAGGATTGGGTTCGCGCGGCACTTCGTGATGACGCAGACCTGATCGGGTTGGTGCTTCCATTCCTCGGCACTCGAGAGGAACTACTCAATTATTACTGGGGGTCACGACGACTGGTTCGCGAGAGTTATGACGAGCTTAATGCGTCGCTTGAAGACGACTGGGAGGCGCTTGAGGACTTTCGACCGCTATTCCCCGAATACCAAGACGATGTGACGCTGCTCGCTGCTTAAGCAAAGTAGGACAGTACCTGCGCATCGAGCCAGGACTCCAGTCCTCTACCTCGTCGTATTCTTTCAATGAAGCCAACATGTCCACCGTAACGTGTGAGCCTGAGCTCAACTCTTTTGGGTAAGCTCGGTAGCCTCTGATATTGGGTTCGGTCCAAAAAAGGGTCATCGACCGACGAGATTATTGTGGTAGGCGTTTCGATTTCGGCGAGCCGTGGCCCTGAGCTGCACTCGCGGTAATACCGCTCCTTCGTACCGAAACCATGCAATGGTGCAGTGATAGCGTCATCATAGGCTTCAATGGTTCGGAGCTTAGCCACCGATGCGGCGTCGAGCCGTAGCAGCGTATCGACATCGGTTCTTAGGCGTTTCTCCGCGAGCATCTGATGAAGACCGCGAAGCAAATAGCCCTGGTAGAACTGGCTTGCACCCTTCTTCAGGCGCTTCGCGCATGCGGCTAAATCCAGAGGTGGAGATACAGCGATTGCATGACTCAGCGGTGAGTCAGGAGACTCTGCAAGATATTTCAGCAGCACATTAGCCCCCAGAGAAAACCCGACCGCGTAAAGACGCGCGGGCGACTGTCGGGCACAGAGAACTTTCAGGAAAAACCGTAGGTCTTCGGTTTGGCCGCTGTGAAACGCAGTGACCAATCGATTTGGCTGTGTTCCGCAGCCCCGCGCGTGCAGTATTGCAACGCGGAAACCGTGAGAACTTAAGGAGTTCGCCATTCCTGTGGCATAAGGAGACCATGCGGAGCCTCCGAGCCCGGGTAGGAGAACGACAAGCGGTCCTGCACCACTGCCAACCCAGAGAACCTCGATAAAGTCGCCATCCGGCGTCGCGAGCCGTTCCATACGCCCGTCCAAAGGACCCCGGCCCCACACGCTCTGAATGGTTGTCTGGACATGCGCCGAACGAATCAAGCGTGAGGGCTTGAAAGAATCATCATATTCCATCGAAGTTCGCGTTCCTGGCTTCCGGCCGAACCCTACTCGTCAGCTTAAATCGGCGCTGGGCGCGGGTGGCTTCGAGAAGCATCCTGAGTGAGTCACGGACGGGGCGAATCTTGCTGCCGTCACTATCGCGCCAGGAGACCGGAAATTCACAGATTTGAAACCCAAGTGATTCGGCGACCATCATCGTCTCGACATGAATCCCAAAAGACTTGCTCTGCGTCATCCGGAAGATGGAGCGCGCACTGCTCGCTCGAAAGAGCTTGAAGCCGCACTGGGGATCGAGAAACTTCGCGCGAAGTCCGTGCTGAACAAATTTCCGCCAGAGCATGCCCATCAAGCGCCGATGCAGCGGCTGTGGATGGTCGATAGAAGCTTGTGGTCCGACACGTCGACCACTGACAACATCATGGGCCAGTTCGTTGGCATGCTCATGCATGCGATGAACCGTCTCGAACGACACTGGACCATCTGCGTCACTCAGTAAAATCCAGTCATGACGGGCTGCGAGGACGCCTCGCTGGATCGCAGCGCCTGGCCCATCGTGTGGTCCCTCAATAAGTTGAAGATCAAAACGCGATGCCCATCGCCGAGCGACCAACAGCGTCTGGTCACTGGACCCGTCGTCTGAGATGATCACCTCAAGCTCAGTAACCCTCTGACTGAGGCCTTGAAGGCGTGCGAGGGTCTTCGGGAGGCGCTCCTCTTCATTGTAGGTAGGAATGACAACACTGAGGGTGAACGCGCTCTCCATGGTGCACTCAAATGTCAGGTTGGAGGACTAGACGCAAGAGACTGCATTTCGTAGATGCCCTAAGTGTCATGAATAAAGTTCTGAGCAATGTACCCTCTGAGATTCCCGTCGGCAGTACGATACTCTATCCGACCGAAACTGTTTATGGGCTGGGTTGTCGTTACGACGATGACGATGCTCTCAAAGCCATCTATCGCTTAAAGGGGCGAGATGGCAAAGTACCAGTTGCCCTGATTGCATCTGAACGGTCATGGGTTGAGGAACATTTCGAGCTTCCACACACAGCCTCTACTTTGATGGATGCTCATTGGCCTGGCCCCCTTGCGATGTTGCTCAAGCCGATCGACCCTGAGCAATTTCGGAATGTCATTCACGACGGGTTTGTAGGGGTGCGCGTAAGCGGCTCACCTGTTTCACGTGCACTCGCTGCAGCGTGTGGAGGCGGGATCGTATCGACCAGTGCGAATTTAAGCGGTGAGCCGACGCCGCTGAGCTGGCAGCAATGTCCAGGCTCGATCCGGCAGGGCGTCTCGATTGTCATTGATGGAGGCGAGCTCGCGAAGGCACCTCCTTCCACCTTAATCCGCTTCGACGAGAACGGAGCGGTCGACGTGCTGCGGCAGGGCTCGATCCGGGTAGACCAATATGCCTCAACGTGACCTCATTCTAAATGGTCAGCTCGGGATCTGGCAGCCTGAGAAAAAGGACGGCTATCGCTTCAACATCGATTCGCTTCTCCTCGCTGGATATGCGCTGCGAACGCTATCAAGTGCATCTCATGTGGTCGAATTAGGCTCGGGCTCCGCTGTGATCGGCCTGGTGATGCTGCATAACCACTCACAGATGACCTACGAGGGAGTCGAGCTCCAAGCCTCCTTAGCCGACCTCTCGCAATTATCGATTCAAGAAGCATCCTTTGAAGCAAGGGCCGTGATTCGGCAGGGCGATCTTCGCGCCTCAACCTTGCCCGCAGGAGGGGCAGATGTGGTTGTCTTTAACCCACCTTATTTCCGTGAAGGCAGTGGGCGATCAAGCAGCAATCTTGGCCGAAGAATGGCTCGCGAGGCTCTTCATGGTGACATCGATGCGTTTTTAGTTGAAGCGAAGCGATTACTCGCCCCAGGCGGCCGAGTCTTTGCGGTGCTACGCCCCGAGAGACGCAAACAAGCACTTGCAAACGCAGCTGCGAACGGGCTCCACCCCCGCGAGGTCTGCTCGGTATACACCTGTGAAGGCGGAAAGCATCAGCTAGACCTCCTACAGCTCACCGCTGAATCATTCAGCAGCGAAGAGCCTACGAGGTTGGCGCTCTACTTACACCAAGCGGCAGGGCAACGCGCTTACAATGAAGCTGTAGACTCGTTCTTGATGGGAAAGACTCCTTCACTTCCGGCTGAGGCGTTCAGCTCTGAGCCCGAGCAAAATTAAATTCCGCAACTCTTCGGCGAGATCTGTGTCCATACCAGCAACACTCTGGTTGGCGTAGTCGAGTTCTTCTTGGGTATTCGGCGCAGACACCCAAGGGCCAGGTTGCCCCTCATCGGTTGATGGTTTCTTTTGGATCTTCGCTTTGAGTGTCGCGCGAATATCCTCAAGCGGTATACCGGGCAGAGCTGTCCGCAGCTTCGTGAGGATGAGGTCCTTGATGTAAACAAGCTCTTGCTCCATCGCTGCGCTGCGACAAGCTACGTAAATCACGCCACGGCGATACCCAACCGGCGCGACCCTATCGGTGATGAAACCCTCTAGGCTTGGTTTCCAAGCCTTTTCAATTGCGATCCAGCGTTTCACGTCGACAAAACCATAGTCGCCGCCGCTGCGCTGAAGCGCCGAATCGACGACATGACCGACGACACGCTCAATGATCGGCTCAAGCTCTTCAGGACGCTTGCTCATGGTTCCAAATCCTTGGTTTCGGGACGCCTGATACGCTATAGCCGAGTCTATGGATTATGCAAAATCAACGATCGCGGATGTGCCGGACTTCCCGAAACCCGGTATCATCTTCAAAGACATCACTCCCATGCTAGCGGATGCAAAAGCGTTTGATGAGGTCATCGAGACCCTCGCAACGCACTACCGTGAACGGGGGGTGACCCACTTTGCAGGCATTGAGAGCCGCGGCTTCATCTTCGCGGCCCCGTTAGCGAAGCTTCTCAATGCCGGACTGATTCTAATTCGTAAGCCAGGAAAGCTCCCTAGAGACACCTTCTCGCAATCTTATGAGCTTGAATACGGAACAGATACGCTTGAAATCCACCAAGATGCTTGTGGCCCCAATGACAAAGTTGTCATTCTCGACGACCTGATCGCGACCGGTGGGACCGCCGCTGCGACCATCGCTCTGGTCGAGCAAACCGGGGCTCACGTCGAGGAGGTAGGTGCTGTTATCGAGCTCACCTTTCTCAAGGGAAGAGAAAAATTTGGCAAGACGCCATGCCATGCCCTGATTGAATATTGACCTTTGCGCACGATGTGCGCTTTATGCCCACGTTGAGTTAAGCCCTCGTAGCTCAGTAGGATAGAGCTGGGGATTCCTAATCCCTGTAAGTCACAGGTTCGATTCCTGTCGGGGGCGCCACTCGCTGTTTACGTTTCGTCCCCCGGTCAATCAACTCGGCACTCTACAAGCCGAGAAACATGGGGGTACGATGAATAAGTCAGACTTAGCCAAGAGCATTGCGCTCAATGCTAACCTTCCCAAAAAGACTGCAGAAGACGTCGTCAACACAATCTTCGATTCGCTAAGCCAAGAGCTCTCGGATGGCGGTCGCATTGAGATACGTGGCTTTGGAAGCTTCTATTGCAAGACCTACGATGCGCGAGAGGGAAGAAACCCTCGCACCGGTGAAGCGATAAACGTGCCCGAAAAGACCCACGTGCTTTTTCGAGTCGGCAAAGAATTAAAGGGTAGGGTCGATGCGATTAACCGAGATGACGACGACCCCGACGCTCAATAGAGCTTTAGCTCGCGCCCCAGGGTAAGCACGACCCCGACCGAATGGATTGGGCTATCGATGGAAGTGACCTCTTTCCGGGTCCACTCCAATGAGACGCCAGCCATGAGGTCTCTCGTGAGGAAGAACTCTGTCCCCAATGCGAGCGACGAGCCCTGAGCCAAAAGATTCTCACCATTTATATTCGTATAGC
>JAYYQC010000341.1:0-10000 GCA_036128675.1 Myxococcota bacterium
CATGCGCGGGGCGGAACCAAAGCAGGGCTAAGTATCGATACCATTCGTCAAGCCAGCCGCTTCGCATTCCAGACGACCCTGCGCTCCCAGCTCCTACTCGGTGCTCTGCTTATACTCAGCCTCTACCACTTCGTCGCATTCTGCTTAAACACATCGAGACCAGCCCAGCTCTACTTTGCCTTCTTTTGCTTCTTTATGGGCAGCCGCGAGTTTTCATTGTCTGGCATGACCGACTTGCTCGGTATCGATGCAACGCACGCGGTCTTTAGTGCGCTCTATAAAGCTGAGTACGCCAGTGTTCCGTTGGTGATTACGGCCGCCCTCTTCCTCGTTGAGAACATTCTTCCTTCTCGCCGATTTCGCGATTTTGCCGTGCTCCTCGGCCTGGTGTTTGGCGGAGCGGTTACCGGCTTCATCCTGCTGAGCGAGCCGGCTACCTTCACCAACCATCGCTATCTCCTCGAGGTAAATATTGTCCTCGCTGCAATCGGAGGGATTGGCTACCTGCTTACGCAGGCCCGAAACGGTCATAAGCAAGCTGTCGAGCTCCTAGGCGCGGTCGCAATCCTCGCGCTTGGGGCCTTCAACGATATTCTCTACAACAACCAAGTCATCCATACCGCCTACGTATCGAGCTACTCTGTGATGGTCTTTGCCCTCATTCAGGCGTTGCTCCTTGCGCGCGAAACACGACGCCTGGAATCCGAGAAGAATCACCTTCACTCAACAACCCTCGCCCAAGCCAATGAGATATCGCTCGGTCAGCAGCATGCACGCGAGCTTACCGATGCCCGCCTCCAGGCCGAAAACAGCCTTCGCCTTGAGGCCGAATCAGCGGTCTTACTCTTTAGCAACGCGGTCCATCATCTCAATAATCCACTCAATCACGTCTTGGGCGCGACTCTCTACGTGAACCATATTACCAATGAGGTACGCAGCCTTCTCAATGAGCTCCTCGCAACAGATCCCATCGATTCGGAGACCGAGCAGGTTCGGTTGCGCTTTGATGAACAGCTGAGTACCGCCGACGACAATCTCAAGATCATTACCCATGCCTCCGAGCGGATGGCTCTCTCGGTGAGCCTCTTACGAGAGCTCTCCGGCATCGACGGAACTGCGATGGAGCAGCACTCCATCGACAAACTACTCAAGCGGCTTCAGTCGAACCCAAACATCGATATCACTGGCCTGGACTTGGAAGCCAAGGACCTCACGCTCTACGGCAGCGTTAGTATCTACGCCTATGTAACGGAGTACCTGATTGAGACGGCACGGCAGGTGTACGACACAGACTTTGGGCTCAGAATAGATTGCCGATCGGACTCAAAACCAATGCTGGTCGTAACACCGGCGGTCATGGAGTACGAAGAGGCCGAGCCGGCTTATAGAGTGCCGGAAAGTCCCGCGGACCCGCTCATTCAAGCAGCAAATCTCGTCAATTATATCTTAAAGCGATACGGCGGGCATGTGGAGCTGGCTGGTCGAGAGCTTCTGGTTATTTTGCCAACCCAGCCCATCTCAGAAGCTCCCGGGCTGAGCCACGTTGGGCTTTAAGCCGCGCAAAGAGCTCTATTCTGAGGCCCCCGGCTCTACGCCGTAACGGTCTTCGTAAAAGGCCTCATTGATTGTCCCAATCTCATAATACTCAAGGACCTCATAAAGGGCCAAGGTCCAGCCGATGGAAAAGAGAAATGCGCCCAGTAAGATGACAAGTGCCGAGACATGTGATTTCCAGGCCGTCTGTCGACTCAAGAGCCGCTGAACCAGCGCCATGTGCTCGGGTCCAATCGGGATCCACCAGCGTCGCTTCTCGACTTGTATATCGAGCCCACGGGTTAAGAGCCCCACCCGATAGCTTGCGGCTCCTTCCCGCTTGAGAGAGAGCGTGCGCGAACCGTCTTGGTCCGTGATGGTAATGTCATCACCTTTCACGCTCAGACTCACGTCAAAGCCCTGCCCCTGAAGCCGGAGCTCCAAAAACATCACGATGAAGAATGGCGCAAGCCCCACGAAATTCGCAAGTGGTAACCATGGAAGGTCGGTAAATGGATAAGGGCCAATCGCCGCCTGATAAAAGCTGAAGGCGACGGTCAACATCGCCAGGAACGCGCGGGTGGCCCATAGAAATCTAGGTAGCTTATGAGAAACCTCGACCGGTGCCGCTACCTCAGCCGCCTCTACATTCTTCTTTGCGCGTCGCTTTCCCATCGGTCCTTCTCTTCCTCAATTACTTTGCTAAAGCTTGGGTAAACATAGTGCCGACACTATGCAAGTGTGGTCCTCCCGTAACCTTGAGATTCCGCCGCTGCCGCGGCTGACGAACATAAGACTGGATGCCTGTCCAACCTGACGACGTCGGTGACGACCGCCAAATTTCGACACCAAAAGAACGCCTCAGCTCTGCCAAGCTCATCCGCAAAAGCACCCTATCTCATTGATTTATCTACCCTTTAAAGCAAAATCCACGCAAAGAAAGAGCTTAAGCACACAACCTGCTACATATCAGACAAGCAAGGGCATTGAATTAAAGAATTATATACTTCATGAATCATTGAAATATTCAGCAGCTGATGTAGTGTGTAATGAGGAGTACGGAGGACTCCAATCATGACGTTTCCATTTGCCATACTTACAGGATTCATCTTGATGCTTTTTGGCTGCGCACACCATGACCACGGACATGGCCACGGTGGTCATCACGGTGAGTTCAGCGAGCTGAGCGCCAACAAGACAAAGGACCCCACTGATCTCTGTACGCACCGCGTCCCAAAAGACGTCTGCGTGAAGGGCAATCCAGAACTGATACCTGAGTTCAAAGCCGTCAAAGACTGGTGCCCTCCCCATGACGCACCTGAAAGTCAGTGCCTCATTTGCCATCCGGATCTCTCCTGGGAAGCACTTCCAGAGATGCCGGAAAACGCAGACATAGTCCTCGTTCCCCGCGAGGAGTCGCTCCAGGACCTTGAGACCTTTGCGGTCAGCGGCAAAGTGACCGTGATAGATTTTTGGGCATCGTGGTGTGTCCCTTGTCGCAATGTAGACGGCCATCTCCGCACCAAGATGGCGACTCGTAATAACCTCGCAGTGCGCAAAATTCAGGTCCGAGACTGGGATGATCCCATCGTAGCCAAGCACATGAACGCCTCCGGGGATATTCCCTTTCTGGTGGTCTTTGACGCAAACGGTAAGAGAGTTGGCTTTGTTTCCGGAGCCAAGCTCGACGAGCTCGATAAGCTCATCGCGGAGGCGTCTCAGTCGTGATTCAGCGCGCGGCAGTACTTGTTCTGGGGCTCATGACGGGGCTCTGGAGCTTGCCGGGCTTGGCCTGCCCCGGCTGTCAAAATCCCAACTTGCCCATGACCCGCTCATCTAGCGTCTTGCTCAAAGCTGGATCCGCAAGGGTCGGTGCCCAGCTTGGTCTGAGTGCCATTGAAGTGATCCATGAGTCGGGATGCAGAGGTGCTCTGGAGAGCTGCATCGAGATTCCACAGCAGCCTCTTCACTTCCACGAGCAATGGATGGTGCCCGCCCAGCTCAGCGGCACCTTCGAGTATGGACTCACCGATACCTTCGCGATTGAGGGACAGCTCCCCTTGCGAAGCACCGTGGCAAGCGTCGAATACTCCGATGAAAATGGCGATGCGTATGAGCCCGTCGAAGGCAATATCCATCACCGTAATGAAGTCCTGGTAGGTTTGGGTGACCCTGAGCTGACCTTACGTGGCTCTTGGGTCTTTGGAGGAGGCTGGTGGTTCATCGTGCGGGCTGGCAGCTCCCTACCGATCGGGCGGACCGAACCTGACCCTTTTAAGGCCGGCGATAACCTAGAAGAACATCAGCACGTGCAGTTTGGAACCGGTACCTTTGACCCGGTTCTTGGGCTTGAGCTGGCTCGAAGCTACGGTCGGTTGCAAGGTGCACTTTATTCTCAGTTTAAAACAGCACTCTACGAAAACAGCTACGGTTTCCGGGCCGGCGCGCGGACCCTGTTTGGACTACAAGGTGGATACCGCTTCGCAGAGCGCGCGGTCTCCCTGCTGAGCATTGAGTATATGCGGGACGCCCCTGAGCGCTGGAGCGGCGAGATTCAACAAGACGGTATCCTGGGCCGCCAGGAAATACTCTTGGGGGCAAGCGTCGGCTTTAGCTTTGGTGGACCACAGTACAACCTCGCCCTACGGACCCCACTCTTTCGAGAGATTTTCCAAGGTGAGGATACCGAGGCAGGTGAGATTTTTGCGCCCCTTACTCTAAGCCTAGGGATTCAGTTCTCCCTCTGACAGTACGCGCTCTGCGGCGAGCAATACGAGAACAACGAAGATGCGTTCATGCATGAAGTTGACGGTGAGCAAGTATGGTGTACTTCACCAAACCGCGACACCTACGAGAGTGCAGACGCCTGCCAAAGCCCAAGCCAGTGCCCAGAGAGCGAGTGCACCCTTATGACCTTTCCCGCGGTAGATGGAAGCGAAGAGGCACTCTGCGTCTCAAATGAGTTCGCAAACTGAGATAAATAAAGAGCCACCTCAAGACCTGGTTGTCTGAGGTGGCTCTCTCAGCGACAGTCAATGTCCTACCAGCCCTCGGGCAGCCAATTTTCGAAGCCATACCCTCGGATCGTGGCCGCAGCCGACGAGGACATCGGATACTCCCAGTGCTCAAAGAAGTCGGCCAAGTCTCGCTGGGTAATTACGCTCATTCGGATGGCGAAGCCATCCATAAAGCTGCCGTGGGAACCTCGAGAGAACTCTGGGCTGTAGTAGCTCGCAAATACCTCTCGCATCACCTCCCAGCCGAACTCGAAGACGAGCTGTCGATAAAGTTGGAGCTTTCCAAAGAGGTCCGCGGTCGCCCAGCGATAGGACTCGAGCGCAGCGTTGTCGATGGTATTGGGATTGAAGCCTTGGGTCTCAAACCCGTGGCCCCCGAAGATATAATCGTTGAGCGTATACATGGTGAAGAGGTTCACGCAGACCTCGGTGACATCACCACCGGTCCAGTCAGACGTTTGAAACTGATGTCCAAGCTCATGCCCAAAAAGCCACCAGTCCTCATCACCGGTGCGCGTCCTCAGCGCCCACGCCTCCGCAATCATCGGATAGGTAATACGGTCTGAGGTGGCGTTGGCGTAACCCCACCCAACCTGGGTATCAAAAATCCAGTGACTCTCGAAGCGGCGCTCGGTCGGTTCTTGCGCAAGCTCCATATGATGCTCTTGAAAGCCGGTCCAAAACGCGATGACATCATCGGGGGTGGTTACCTGCTTCGCAGCATCGGTGCCCACCACCAGACGAACCTGTCCACGCTCCTGAAGAATCGTCATCGGTGCTGGGTTGGTCTCGATCGCAGCAGCCCAATCCTCTGGTTCGAACTCCCTCGTGGTATAGACCACCATGGGAACCGCATTACCGATACCGACCCTTACCGTCCCAGTCTGTCCAGCCGGGACTACTAAATAGAGACTACCGCCAAGGACATTACTTACTTCGGTCACCTCTGCGTTGATAGGGAAATTGCGATAGAGCATCGGCGCGCGTCGCCATGTCTCAATATGGTCCAGGTTCCGCAAGTCATCGAATCGCTCACCCACCTGAATCGAGTACCCCGCATTCTGGAGCTCCGCGGGGACCGTCACACGGACCACTTGCCCAGCGCCGGCGTAGAAACCCAAGGGTTGAGCCTTTGAATAACTTAGATCAACGGTCACATTCTCACTCTCGATAGCTGAACCATCGGCCGCAAGGCCCGGAAAGGTCTCAGTCCAGGGATGTGCAGCCGGCCAATCTACTGGCGCAATGGAAGCCGCCACGTCGGCCGAAAGCCGGGCGTAAGGATTGGCGGCAGAGACGGGAAGGTTCGGCGTTTCTTCGATGAGACGACCAAGTGCCTCTTGAACATCTTGAGCCCGGTTCGCCTCGACCGCGGCAGAGAAAAGCCCCGTCAGCTGCGGAAGCTCAAGCTCACTCACGTCGCGTCCCAAGACATACCGACACCAAAGCTCCTCCGGTGCTGCGCCGAGATCTGAGCTTACCTGCGCACTGGTGAGATCGCGACGGCTCACCGCATCGAAGCGAATGCCACTGCCCTCTAAGAGAAGATCGCCGTGGAACTCAGCTGCGGTATCGGAGAGCCACCAGCTCCAATGGAGTGCTGAGCCGGCCAGAACGAGACCACCCCCCGCTTCGACAAAGGCACGTAGTGTCGCAATATGCTCCGGCGCAATATGGAGGGTTCCCCACTCGTTTACCTGCGCGACGACAACATCGACCCCTTCCAACGCACTGGCGTCCCAGTCGCGAATCGTCCAGAGTCCTTGAGGGAAGTTGATGAAGGTTGTCTCAACACTGCCATAGCCCTGTTCGGAGAGGAGTGCGGTGAGGACATCGTTGTCGGTAAGCACGCGCATTTCGGCCAAGCTCGATTGATTGCCCACCCAAGCGACGGCGTTGCGTACCAGCTGGTCAATATCGCTGTCACCTAAGAGCGTCGACCGGGTCTGCGAGCTGAGAAAGTCTTGGCCCGAAAACGCAACCACGCGTCCGTCACCGAGCTTTGAGGCTGCCGCGAGGACGCCCTGCGTTGCAGACATGACCGGAACAACATCCGGGTGCAGGCCGATCGATAAAGTCCCGGTGGTGTCCTCGGGTAAAACGGTCTCGACCGGATTCACCGAGACACCGTCACTGAGGGCGGCAAACGTGTCGGCATGCCACGTCGTACTCCCCGCCTGCTCCCAAGCCTCACACGCCGAGCCCGGCTCAACCGGGTCCGATGCATCAGTAGAAGGCGAAGACGGGTCGTCTACCGAGGTAGGGTCGGAGGGATCTGCTGGCGCGCTCAGCTCGCTGGGGTCGGATTCGACCGCGGGTTCGTCCCCCCCACACCCGACGGCACCAAGGGCGAAGAGACAAGCGACCATCAACAAGTGGGAGCTTAGGGTATTGTTCACAGGGCACCTCCTAGACACGGGCTCGCTCAACAAAAGCGCGTGATCAACCGATGCCTCAATCTGTCGGAGCCAAGGGAAACTTGCAATGGTATCGGAGCCCTCGTAGCGTGTGAATCTGCGATGAAAGCAGCATCCTACCCTCAAGATGGAGTTTACCATGGGCAGCATTCGAACCGCCTTACGAAAACAATTTAAGGTGCCTACCCAAAACGATGTCATCAGCGAAACCCTCATGAAACGGGCAAAGGCTTCCGGTGGCCTACCTCCGGCAACCGGAAGGGAGCTTCTCGAGCTCTTTCTGACGAATGGTGTTCAACATCCAGGCGAAGCAGTGATCGCGCAAGGCTACATCGGACGTGGTGCCGGCCTCTCGTTGACACTCGACTGGGGCGCACTGGTCTGTCCGGGCTTTGTCGAGGGAACAGTCTCTGCGGGGGCCGGACGATCAGCGGGCCGCAATATGGCGATTGGACTTTTTCGTCAGCCCGGGCTCACCCACACCCCTGATAAGCCAGTCTGCTTCATTGTCGGCGATGGCTCATTTGTACAGTGGTCGGCGAAGGTAGGCGGTACGGTGGGTGTTAAGGCGGAAGCCAGCCTCAATGCCGCCACCGGTGGCTCGACGATGATGACCAGTGATGATGACCAAAAAGCTGCGGAGGACCGCGCCAAAAAAGCGCATGGTGATGTCGGTGGCCCTGCCCTTGGCGTCATTGGCCTCAAGGCTTCAGCCTCAGCCATCGCGGAGGCCGGACTTTCGTACGATGCAGAATGGGTCTTTGTTCGGGACGCCTCACCGCGGTGGTACGACAGCGCACGCAATACCCATCTCCAAGAGGACCTCGCCGGCTGGATCGGAACCCGGGGAACGCGGGCCGGCGCAAAGGAACGTATCAATCAGTTTTTTAAGACCAACAAGTCGACCATCGGGGTGCTCGCGCCTCGGCTCACCAACCTTCAAGCACTTCAGCGCTTGATTACTGGCGGTCGAGTTCCCATGAGCATGTACGACGCCGCCTTGAAAGATCTAGCGAGCTTCCTGACTTGGCTTCAGCATGCTCTGGGTACTGACCTCACCAAATTCAAGCGGGAACTCCAGGCCCTCACGTCGCAAATTCAGAAACAACAAGAGTCAAACTGGATGGCCCGACGCTTCAATAAATCCGAAAAACGCGCCGTCAAAGACAAGGCAGCTGCGTTCCTTTCAAAGCTTGGGAACGGTAGCTTTGACGCCAAAAAAGGACAGAGTGGATACGCCAGTCTATCTGCGCTCAATACGCGGCTCTCGGCCTTGGCTGGTGCGCTCGAACTGAGCACCGACAAGGTCGCTTACCTCCAAGAGCTTAGCGCACGTCTCACCGCCCAGGTCACCGCGCATCAGCGTCAAGATGTGCCGGCCGAGCACGGCTCGGAGACCGAAGAAGCTACTCCAGAGCCTCCATCAGCCGTACCCAACAATCTCACCTTTATAAGCCTCATGGGTACCAAAAAGGGGGCCAGTGCCGGCGTCAAAGTCGAGGCAATTGCAGCGGTCGAGATACCTGCAATCGGCTCACAGCTTGGTGGCAGCGCCGGCGTCGGTGCCGAGCATGAACGCAAATTTACCGACTACCGGCTCCAGCATTACGTAAGTCGCAAACAAGGCGGACACAACGTTATCACTGTGTTCACGCAAGATACGCATGTTGCGATGACTCAAACCAAGCTCAAGGCAAACGCTCAGGCTACGGCCGTGGTGTTTGGAAAAGACATGTTGGCCAAGCAAGACTCCGAGGATCGGCATGCGGAGGCAAAAGCTAGCAGCACGGTAAATACCATGACCTATCGCTCAGCCCATCTTACCTGGTCGCCGCCTTCGCCCACATCCAACACGACACCTTCATTGCCGGGCACTGGCTACAGCCTAGGAACATCCCTCGCAATTCAAAACTTTGCGGCGCTGGCGCGGGGCAACCAAGACGTGACGACCCTTGCTCTGCTATCAAAGACGCTCAATGTACGGGCCGAAAACCTCTGGGATGTCTTTAAGCAGCTCGACTATCTCGCGGATCTCGGCGACGAACGAAACGGTGGCCCTTCGGCGATGCTGATCGAGACGACCTTTAAGACCCCGCAGATAGATATCCCCATCAACTGGGTCGATGGCGAGCCCCAAGTTGGTGCAGATGGAATCGCTGCAGTCATTGGCGCACACAACCCAGTCTTACAAGCAATTCGTATTCGCTATCGAGCCGTCGACCTCTACAACGATAGTGAGACAGGCTCGTTTAAGCTGGGTATCCCAAGCACCAAAATGGCCCTCACGTTCGACCTCAAGTCGATCCGAGAAGCAAGCCATACCGGTATCATTGAGTACGGTACCTTTTGGGTTGGAAACTGGGATAAACACAACACGGACGCGAGTGTGCCAGAGGATCTCGTTGTTCCTCCGGTGCTCATCCATCAGTAAAGTGCATGCGTCAAAGCATCAGGGCAGCTAGGTCTTCTCCCGAAAGCCAGATGGGCTCTCCCCGGTCCACTCTTTAAACGCCCGGTTGAAGGAGCTCTGGTCGTGGTAACCCAGGAGGAATGCCACTTCGGCGAGACTCATCGAGTGATCAGCCAGGTACCGCTTGGCCATATCTTTGCGAACCCTCTCAAGAATATCCTGAAAGGACGAGTCAACCTCATTGAGGCGGCGCTGGAGCGTGCGAGGATGCACCTCAAGGCGCTCCGCAACTTGCTTTAGCTTCACATCTCCGGTCGGCAACATCTCACTCAAGGCCCGACGGACGTCCTCAACTACCGATGGCGAGTCATCCGAGCGCTGCGCAAGGAGGCGTTCCGCATGTTGCTGAAGGAGCGGAAAGAGGCTCGCATCCGCATTCGGAACTTCCCAATCAAGGATAGCGCGGTCGCAGGTCACGCTGTTGGTCGCAGCATCAAAGATAACGCGCTCGCCCAAGAGCCGCTGGTGTTCGTCGGTCTTACCAGGTGAACCGTGGGTAAAGGTCAAAGCGCGGACCGGGATTGCGCGTGCGACCAAGCGTTCGGCAAAGACGCGCACCCCAG
>JAYYQC010000342.1:0-15689 GCA_036128675.1 Myxococcota bacterium
CCATGACGCTCTCGGTGACATGACGACTCGCAGTGGAGTCCGAGAGTGCGCTGGTCCAAGTCAGCGTCATGGCATCATCGGTTAAGTCTAGGCTGAAATGTCCCAAATTGTGAATAATGCTCTCGTAACGCGTCACCTGAGCAATGGCGTGACTCAGGTTGCGACAGCTCATCAGCGTATACCCCAGAACTGGATACGATGCGGGTGAGATCCGCTCACCCACGTGTAGACCAAAATCTGGATCACCGGAAAGCTCGGTCGCTGCGTGCATCAATGCGAGATAGGATGTTCCGGGAAGTGTCTCTGGTAATACCAATAAGGTCTTTTCATCGATGCCGGTATGTTCGGCTAGCCTTGCGACGCTGATCGACATTTCAATCGCGGTATCAACGACCCGCTTGGCGTAAAGGCCGGCCACGACGATATTTTTATTGGCTTCGATCATGCCTTGCGACCGCCCAAGATACTGAAATCAATAAAATTTTTAATTATCGGCGCACGTGTCGTCATCGGGCAAAGACCCTGTCGCGATCCGGAAATACAGTTTTTGAAACTCATTCTAACGTCTCATCATCACGGGGGCGCACCGCAAGTGGGCACCTTAGCAGAGCAAAGTGACAACGTACAACCACCGGGAGAGCAAGCATGGAGAAGCCAGACACCACCACCGTCAACTTAGACCCACGGCAGTACATCAACAAAGTTTCACGCCGGACGGGCGAAGTGATGGATGCCCCATTTTCTCCCGAAGACCTCCTGGTGCACGCTCACCGCGATAACCACCCCGCCGATGTCACCGCCCGTGCCGCCATGAGTCAGCTTGTAGATCTGACCGGTAAAGAGGACTGGGTGAAACGCGTGATGAAGCGAACCCGCAAAGTAGGACATGCATCGTCTGAGACCCTGGCCCAGCTCATCCCCTTTGCAACCGCCGACGGATTTGCGGCCCGAATCTTAGGGATCAAAGAGCGCGACTACCGCTTTGAGTTCAAAGACCTGGGCATCGATGCGGAGTCGTTTCAGCGAATGACCGCGGCGCTCCAGTTCAAGGGAGCCACCCAGCTCGTCGCGCTTCAACGTCACCATGGCCTGCGCATCCTCCTCACCGGCGGCACTGGCTTTCTTGGTCAAGAACTCATAACCCAGCTTGCGACACAGTATGGAATTGATGAGGTTGCGGTGGTTATCCGGCCCAAGACGATCCGTGACCGCAAGACGGGCGAAGTACTCAGCGTTCTAAGTCCGGCTGAGCGCGGCTCTAAGCTCCTTGATGACCTAGGCATCACAAACGCCAACACACGCGACCGCTTCAGATTCATCGCTGGTGATATCGAACAACCCATGTTCGGCATCGATGAACACGAAGTGCAAACCCTCGAGGAAGAAACCACCCATGTCATTCACTGCGCGGCGAGCGTTTCATTCGATGCTACCTACGAAGACTCGTTTCGGGCCAATGTTCTAGGCAGCAAGAACGCACTGAGCTTCTCTAAGCGACTCCAAGACGCCGAAGGCTCACCCTTTGTCGCCCATCTCAGCGTTGAGACATCGTATATCCATGGTCGGCAAAACCAGGCGATTGCACGCGAAGACGCCCTGAGCTTCCCAAACAATTTCTACAACAATCACTACGAGCTTACCAAAGCGATGGCATCGCTGGAAACCGAGCGGTTTATGCTCGAGGAGGGCCTTCGCGTTATACAGCTCTGTCCCAGCATTGTGATTGGACATAGCAAGACAGGTAAGAACTACGGCGACCTCAAAGTAGTGAACGCGCCGGTGAATGCGTTTGGTAGAGCCCATCAAGCCCTGACGCAGACCTCTGCAAATCTCGAAGAGCGCGTGTTGAGCTGGGCAATCGCTCAGGTCGCATGCATCTTTCCCGGAGATGCACGGGCCAAGCTTAACCTCGTCCCGGTTGACCGAGTTGCAGAGGGGATCATCGCCGCACTCGAGCGACCCAATGCGATTGGTACCCGGGTCCACTTAGCCACCGATAAGCTCATCACCTCTCAAGATATGCGCGATATCTGCGCCGAGGAGCTGGGAGTCAATGTCCGGTTGGCGGAGCCGACCCTTCACCGAAACCTCACCCTGCCGGTGGTCACAAAAATCCTTGAAATCTCGAAGCAGGAAAAACTGGGTCGAGCCCTCAATAAGCTTGGCACCATCTTCGGTGGCTACAGCGAATGGGGCCAGCCCGTCCATGAGGTGGGCAATGATGCGGCGGTCTTGGGTCTTGATGCCGACCGACCCGATACCGAAGCAGCATTTCGCATGCTTTGCCGTCATAACCGTTACGTTCAGGAATTCGGACAGGTTCGAGACACAACTGAGATCGCCCGCCGAGAGCGCGTCTGGGAGGATGCGATGGCCCGCATCGAGTTGGATACTGGCTGGACGGTGGCGATGCTCTCCCCACTCGCGTTCGAGCGTGCGCTCAAGCGACACTTGGACCTCGATTATTTCGTCCTCCGTACAACCACCCAGTCAACCCGGCTTGCAGCATAAAGGAGGCTCACGATGCAAAACCTGGCACCAGAATTGGAACACCCTCTTCGCCCGGGAGCCCAGAACGAAGACCGGGAGCAGCCGGACCTTGACCCGGCGTACGCCTTCCGGATCACCAGTCGCATCATGCGACACCTCAATAAAAACTACTTTCGCTCACGGTTCGTAGGTTTCGAACACCCCATCAGAGGTAAGCATCAGGGTGCACCGGTCATCTATGCAAGCAACCACTCGGGCATGGCATTCCCTTGGGATGGCATGGCACTCTCGGCTGGGGTCTTTGAGCGGAGCGGCTATCAGCTCAAAGATGCGATGCGCCCGATCACTTCGCCTCTTCTCTCCAAACACCGAGCCATGAGCCCATTCATGGTCGAGGAGTTTTGGCGCCGACAAGGGGCGATCGATGCGACGATGGAAAATTTCGAGAACCAGATGGATGAGGACAGTGTGAACCTACTCATTTATCCCGAAGGAATCGGTGGGATCGGTAAAGGATTCAATCGGCGTTACGAGGTTCAGCGAATCTCAACGTCCATGATTCGTATGAGCATTGAACACAAGGCCGATATTGTCCTCGTCTCGACGGTCGGCGGTGAGTATATCAACCCTCTGAGCTACAGTTTCGATACGCTCAATAAGCTTTCGCAAAAGCTAGGTATTCCCTTTGTGCCCGTAGGACCGGGCCTCGGCTTCGTCGTCGCACAGCCTTGGATGACCTACTTCGCCTTTCCCGCCAAGCTCACCTTTGTCCGAGGGCAGACCTTTCGCCCTTACGATATGGTCGACGGACGCCCCCTCTCTCAGGTCAGTGACCGCGAGATTCGGGATATCCGTGACATTATCCACGAAGAGATGCAGGCCGAGCTCGATGATGCCGTTAAAGTCTACGGCGGAAAGCCATACGCCGTCGAAGAGCTCGCCCGGGTCATGCTTGAAAACCTGCGCGAGCTGCACCTCTTCTTTCCGGTGTTCTGGCCTCTCCTCTTTTGGGAAACCGAGGAGCATAATAAAGCCAACCCAGAAATAAAAATCGCTAAAACAGCGTTTGGCTCGCAGGCCCAAGGGATTCTCGACTCAGTCGTCGAACGCGAGGCAGAAGCGCGACCAACACTCGGCTCCTTGCTGAAGACGCTCACCAGAAATCCTGCGATTTTGAAGCTCTATCTGCCCGGCGTTGGGCTATGGAATATGGTGCGCGGCAAACTCTAGGAGAAGGGTCGACCCGCGCTCAAACGGTAGATTCGTCAGCGTTGAGGCAACGGAATTTTCACGTGGAAGGTAGTGCCCTCTCCGAGCGCCGACTCTACGCCAATGCGCCAGTCATGCAGGTCGGCGATCCGTTTCGCGATAGCCAGACCCAAGCCGACGCCCTGGTGTCCACGGGTATGTCCACCATCGACCTGTTGAAAACTCTCAAAGATGCTCTCGTGATGGTCGGTCGAGATGCCGATTCCATCGTCTCGGACCGAGATAGCTAAGGTCTCAAGCTCGGGGTCTGGCGTGACACTCATCATCACCAACGAACCCGCCGGTGCAAAATCAATCGCATTCTCGAGAAGCTTTGACATCAGTACCTCGAAGAGAGCGCGATGCATCGGGACCAACGGACAGTCATCGGCAACGAAACACATGATATCGACATCGGCAGCTTCGGCTTTGCGTCGGTGGGTCCCCTTGAGGTCTTCCAACAGGGCGGCCAGAGAAGCATCCTCGATGTCGAGAGCGAATGTATCAGACTCAAGCTTTGCATACTCGAGCATGTCGCCGACAGTCTTCGCGAGGTTTTCTCCCGACGCCGACGTCCGCTCCAAGAGTCGCACCACTTCGTCTGCATCCATTTGCGACATCAGATGCTGATTACGCGTGAGTCCAGGGGCTCCGCAATCCGGGCAAGACAGGTCGACCTCGCCTTCTGCGGGGATTTCGTCTTCAGGTTCATCTTCGAACGCAGCCCCACACGCGCCACATTTCCAGACCCGCTGGACCGAGAGGTCGCGACACAGAAGACTGGGAATATTGATTAACGCATTGAGTGGGGTTCGAAGCTCATGGGAAAGGTTCGCGAGGATCTGACCCTTTAGTTTATCCGCTGACTGTGCGCGCTCCAGGGTTCGAGCGAGCTCTTCGGATTTCACCATGAGCTCCGCAGCGAGCGCTTTACGCTCGGTGAGCTCCCGCTCTTTCTCGTCGTTGGCCCTTCCTAGGTCCTTTGCGAGCTTCTGAAGCACGTCGGCGCGCTTCCGGATGATACCGAGACGCCAGCGCAGCCCAAGCCAGAAAAGAGCCCCGAGTCCCAGGGCTCCCAATAACATCACCCACCAGGTGAAAATGACCGGTGGCTTCACATCAAATCGGTATTTCGCCGGTGGTGAGTTCCAGTTGACACCATCAAGCGAAGCCTGAACTTCAAGGCGATAGCTACGGATTGTGCCGAAAGCCTGAAGGTTTTGAAGAACACCCTTCGCCTCGGTCGACGGGTCGGAAAATGCGTCCGAGGACTGCACGCGGTACCGGTACCAGACCCGCTTCAGATTATCCCTTGGGCCAACCCCAAAACGAAAGCGCAGCTGGTTTTTGGTACGGTCGGGCGAGTACGAAAGTGAGACATTACGAATCGTGACTTTAAGATCTTGAGGTTGTGCTCGGCCAAGCTCACTGGGGCGATAAATAACGTGGGTATTGTTTGTCGCAAACGCCACACCCCCCTCAGGTAAGGATGAGATACTCTGGTGCCACGGCGTCTCTTGATCGAGGAGGCCCTGCGCCTTGGCCAGTCGGTCGAGAATCTTGCCCGTGCGAACTTCGACCCGAGTGATTCCCTCATTCCCCCCTACCCAGACGCTCCCCTTACCGTCCGGCGCAATCGCATAGACATAGGTGTTGCCCAGGCCATTATCCGCGTGAAGATGATGGACGGGCTTCACCTCGCCGAGCTCGTAAATAAGCAGACCGGCATCGGTCGCTAAAAGAAGATGGTCATCTACAAAGCTGATGGCTTCAACATTCTTCGTAGGCAGAGACAGGGGACCAATACTCAGATCGGTGAAGAGTGGCGTAGCGGCTGTCATCAGCACATCGATGCTCGAATGACTCCGGTAAAGTCCATTGGCATAAGAACCCGAATAGAGGCGGCCTTGACTGTCGATCGCCAGTCCCTGCATCGCTGCTTTCGGAAGTCCATGTTGATGGTCAAAGCTCCGGGTCTCACCGTTATCATCAAAGCAGGTAATACTCGCTGGACGTGAAAAGCAGAGACCGGTTCGACCGCGGAATTCATAGCTCAAACAGGCGGTGGTTCGAGAGAACTGTGTTGCACTCACCTCAAAGCGGCGCCCATCGATCTCCATCGATTCAAGGCTATGCTGACCAAACCTCGAGCGTCCCGGTTTCTCCGCGATGCGCAGGAGGCGCTGGTTTGTCCCCACCCAGATCGCATCATTGCTCGGGTGAGAACAGGCTACCCATGCGCTCTCGCTCGGCTGGAGCTCAAAAAAACCAATGGTCTCCAAAGAAGAGGCATCTGCAACCATCACATCGGCACCAGCCAGCCAGAGCCAATCCCCCCCAACCGAAGAGCCGCGGGCTAACCGGTTGTCGATGAGAGGCCGGGTGACGCGTCCCTGCTTTACTTTGGTAAACCGTGTCATCGTCGCATAATCGGATGGCAACGTATGGATGCCTTCTTGACCGGAGATCCATAATCCACCGCTTGGACTCCGGCGGACATCGGTCGCCGCACCCTCAAAGCCTGAGGCCGAGCCGAGCTGCGTCACAATACCGCGATAATCACCACGAAAGACGCCGTCGCTGCCCGCCCAGATCAGCGCATCACCGTCCTCTCGGATCTGTCGGACGAGGCCCTCGCGTAAGATGTGTTTCCACTCGGAAGATCCGAATGCTTGCGCCCATAGACCCGAGCGTTCACAGCCAAGGTAACGGTGGCCTTGGAACTCGATATAGCTCCGAGGTGAAGGGCATGGAACGGATTCTCGTTTTCGGGCTCGGATCGATGTGGCATCAATCCCCAAACGGCTGATCACCCCCTCTTCAAAAAGCCAGAGAGAACGTCCTACAACAGCGATACCCGCTACCTCAGCGCCGCTGAGGGAGAGTCGCTCGACTTCAAGCGTACCGTCGGCGTTGCGCCGAAGCTTCTGAATCGCTTCCGGCATTGCAACCCAAACGCCAGGTTCTCCCTCCACGATAAAGGGCCCCGAGAGGACCCGCTCTCTTGGGAGGGAGGTCTTTGAATCACCCGTAATAAACGTAAATGGCTGCCCAGCGTAAAGTGCGCTGGTCGGGGCCGTCGACACCGAGACGCCCTTTTCGGACGCTACCCAAACGTACCCTTCGGCATCGATTCCAATGCCGTTTACAGTGACCGATGAGAGACCATCCCCGGTCGTGAAGAGCTTCAGCGCATCGCCGGTATAATACCCCACCCCGGAGGAATAGACCGTGAACCAGGCCTGTCCTTGCGCATCGAAAATCATGTTGCGCGCAGAAGCCGAGGGTAAAGGGGTCAACGGGTCGAAAGGCGTCAGGCGACCATACGGGAGCTCGGCCGCAAAGGCATCGGTCGCAACGAAGGAGAGGAGCGCGGCTAACCAAACCCCTCGACAAAGCCCCGGCCCTCGTTGACCGACCGCTGGGTGGCGGTGATGCATGCGTAAGAACCTCCCCGTGATTATTCGCGATCAGATGTGCGACCTCGAACGTCGGAGGACCCCTCAAGCCTAAACGAAGATCTCTGGTCGGCGCAACGTACGCCCCATCCCGCGCCGTTTCTGTCGGAGGGGTCAGGTAAAGCTCGACGCAAGTGCCTGCAGGGGTCTGGAACCCATGGAATGAGTGCGCTATGGCTGCGTCCAAGAGCACGGAGACAATGAACAACAATGCGTATCCTTCACACATCAGATTGGCATCTCGGTAAGCTCTTCGAGGGGTACCATCTTACCGACGACCAGGCCTTTATCCTCGATGATTTCGTGAAGGTCGCGCGAGATTCGAAACCTGATATCATCATCATCGCCGGGGACCTCTACGACCGCTCGGTTCCCCCGCAAGAGGCTGTGACCCTCTTCAACGATGTGCTTAATCGCCTCGTCGGCGACCTCAAGATCCCCACCGTTGCCATTGCCGGCAACCATGACAGCGCGGAGCGCATCGAGTTTGGTTCTGAGCTGCTCCGGTCATCCGGGCTCCTCTTAACCGGACACCCTCTGAGTAAGAGCCGCCTGACCCTCGATGATACCCATGGGCCGGTGGACTTCGTGCCCATTCCGTTTGCGACCCCGGAGGCCCTGCGCTCAGCGCTGCGCGAAGCGGGCTCCGAAGCCAACCTTCAAGGTTTCAGTGCAGCGATGCAGCGTCAGGTCGACGAAGCGCTCCACCAAAGCAAGAGCTCCCGCAAAGTCGCCATCGCCCACGCGTTCGTCACCGGGGGGCACACGTCGGAATCCGAGCGGGACCTTCAGGTCGGTGGCACCGGCGATGTCGCGGCTCAAGTCTTCGATCCTTTTGTCTATACCGCGCTGGGCCACCTTCATCGGCCGCAATGGATCGATGCAAAACGCCGAGGCGAGGCCATCCGGTATTCGGGTTCGCTGCTCCCTTACTCGTTTAGCGAGATAGATCAGCCCAAGTCGGTCACCCTGGTGGAGCTTGGTGCTCAGGGCGTAGACACAACCGAATACATCGAACTGAGAGCCCGTCGACAGCTTCGAAAGCTCACGGGTACCTTCGATGAGATACTCAAAGGTGCTCAAAGTGACACCAACCGAGAGGACTATATCTGGGCAGAGATCGACGATGCCGGACTGGTTCTTCAAGCGATGCCCCGACTGCGTGAATTCTATCCTCACGCCGTCAAGCTCACCCGCTCCGCTGTCACCTCGCCAAACGAAAAAGTGAACCGACGTGATATCCGACAGAGCTCACCGCGCGATATTGTCCACGACTTTTGGCGCGATATCGGTCATGACGATGCTCTCTCTGATGCGCAGGTGAGCTGCCTCGATGCCGCAATTGAGCGCGCGCGCGGAGGTACAACCTCATGAAGCCGTTACGCCTAACCATGGAGGCCTTTGGCCCCTACGCGGGCACCACCCGCTTGGACTTCGAAGCGCTGCACGGCAAGCCACTGGTTCTTATCCACGGACCAACCGGTGGCGGCAAGACCGCAATCCTCGACGCCATGTGCTACGGACTCTTCGGCAAAACCTCGGGCGATGAACGTCAAGGCGATGACCTGCGCAGCGACCTGGCCGATCCCGGGCACCTGACCCGCATCACCTTCGATTTCCTCCACGGCGACCGCCTCTTACGCGTTGTGCGCGAGCCCAAGCAGGCGAAGAAAAAGAGTCGCGGAGAGGGCTTTACCGAACACAAGACCCGGGCCTGGCTCTGGGACCAGACCCAATCGTCTTCGGATAATCCGGACGATGAAGGCCTGCTCTTGGCCGAGAAACCCACCGCCGTCGACGCCGAGGTCCGAGCGATCCTTGGATTCACCGAAGAGCAGTTCCGGCAGATCGTTGTACTTCCTCAAGGGAAGTTCCGAGATTTCCTCAAGGCGTCAGCGAAAGATAAAGAGTCTATTCTAAAGACACTCTTCGGTACTTCGATTTACGAGACGATCACCGACGAGCTTCAAAAAGAGACGCGTGAACTCGAAGCCAACTTTGCAGCCAACGAGACTCGACGCAAAGGCATTCTCGACGAACGTGGGGTTCAGACTGTCGAAGAGCTAGATCAAACCATCAAAGCTGCGGCAGAGCGGATCGAGCCACTCAAAGAAGAAGCGACGAGCCTGGGGCAAAAAGCGCAAGAAGCGACCGCCGCGTTAGAACGGGCGGAAAATCACAACAAACAGGTGGATGCCCGTACAAAAGCCGAAGCGCGCGTCCAAGCGCTTGAAGCTCAAGCCTCAGAAATCATCCTTCTCGAAAAGAGACACGCGTTCATTGAGGCGATGAAGCCCATCCTTCCGGTCGCTGAGGCCCTCGAACGCGCCCAACAAAAAGAAAAGCTGGCACAGGAAGAATCGGAGCGGACAGGTAGAGCCAAGACCGAGGCCGACGCTACCCACAAAGACGCCTTGGCATCGCTCAGAGCTGAAGAAAGCGAAGAGGCCCGTGGTCAGCGCACAGAGCTTGAGAAACGGGTTGCCGATCTCACGGCCTTGGTGCCCGACGTTCAGGCTTACCATGGTGCGGAATCACTCGCCCACGAGGCTAAGACGGCTACCGATGACGCTGCACTCAAAGAAGCCCAAGCTGCGGATCTCCTCAAGCGAGCCCGCGCTAAGTTTGAGAGAATCGAGGCAGAGGCGTCGGCGCTCGGCAAGCTCGAGGTCGCCCTCGTGAAAGAACAAGAGGCGACATCCAGATTCGCCCTGATCAAAAAGGCGCGAGAGGTCCTCGCAGTAAAACGCAAAGATGCCGCTCAAGGCCAAGCAAAGCTCAAAGAACTCGCTGATTCAGAACAACGCGTTGCAAAGGCCTTTCAAGACGCTCTCGACACTTACAAAACGCTTAAGCTTGCCTGGCATCGAGGCCAAGCCGCGCGGCTTGCTGCAGAGCTTCAGAGTGACACCCCCTGCCCGGTCTGTGGCAGTAAAGACCACCCCGCTCCGGCTGAAATTCAGAGCGATGCTCTTCCCAGCGATGAGCAACTCGAAGCGGCAGAGAAGGAACGCGACCGCTTACAAGAGTCCCTGAATCAAGCCCGGCAGGCCATCAGTGCGCAGATGACCAAGGTAGAAAGTCTAGAAGCACAGGTACGCGAGGAGAGTGAGTCGTTGGGTTCCAATGGTGAAATCTCAGACGAGACTTTCGAAGCCCAAGGCGTTGCGTTAGCCAAGTCGCTGGAGACGCTTGAAGCCAAGGTTGGCGCGGCCAAAACGGCTGAAATAGCCCTGGGCCAGGCACGTATCAAAATGCCTCAAATCGAGACGGACTCTCAGAACGCAGCTCAGGCCCGGCAGCGGGCTGAGCTCGAGCTTCAAAAGCACAAGACGTCGCTCGAAGCGCTCCATGCTCGTCTTCCCGAGAAGCTACGGAACCTCGAAGCCTTCGAACGAACACTCGAGACTGCCGTCAACGACCGTGACCAGGCTCAAAAACGATACGAAGACCGCCAGCAAGCGGCGCAGGTCAGCGAGAAGAACCAAGCCCTGGCAGCATCGAATGCGCACAATGCGGCACGGCGCTTAGAAGAAGCAGCCGCAGCCCGGCAGGAACAAGAGTCGGAGTTCAAAGAAACGCGGGCGCAGGCCGAGCTCCAAGACGAGGAAACCTACGCACGTACGTTAAACGACCTCCCCCTAGAAGCTGAGCTTGAGGCAAAGATTAAGGCTTTTCGAACCGACAGCGATGAAGCCCGAGGGCAACTCAAGCAAGCGCACGCAGCGATTGGTGATCAGCCGATGCTCGACCTCGATGTCCCTCTCCGACTCAAGGAAGAAACGCTGCGAGCTTCGGAGGCGAAGACAAAGGAGCTCCACGATACCCAAGCCAACTACCAAGGCCTCCTCACCGCACGGGAACATTACACCAAGCTGGTTGAAGCGGGTGGTCAAGAAGCCGAGCGCTTCAAGGCCATCGCTTCACTCTCCGAAGCCGCCTCGGGCAAGAACGCGCGACGGCTTAGTCTGCAACGGTATGTGCTGGCCTCGCTTCTCGACGACGTCCTCGCCCATGCATCCGAACGACTGAGGGTGATGAGTACCGGCCGTTACCGGGTCCTGCGCGATGAGACCCTGCGCGATGCTCGCCAAGCGGGCGGACTCGATCTGTTGATCGAAGATCAATACACCGGAGAGGCCCGTCCAATCGCGACCCTCTCCGGGGGCGAGAGCTTTCAGGCCGCGCTCGCCCTCTCGCTTGGACTCGCGGATGTCATTCAAGCTCTCTCGGGCGGGATTCGGGTCGACGCGCTCTTTATCGACGAAGGCTTCGGTACCCTCGACGGCGAAGCACTTGAGCGCGCGATTGAAGAGCTCCTTAAGCTGCGTGACGGCGGACGACTTGTGGGTATCATCTCGCACGTTGCGGAGCTTCGTCAGCGGATCTCATCGAGAATCGAGGTACAAAAGACTAAGCGCGGCAGTACCATTGCTGTCCATCCGGGCGACTAAGCCGCACGCGGGAACCTCCCGCCGAGGTTTTTTTCTGCAGACCAATTCAGGACCTGCTAGGGTGCCAGCATGATGAGATTGGTGTCTGTCCTGTTGTTACTGCTTAGCCTCGCCCCGAGATCCGCCAGAGCCTTTGATTACCTCGAGCACAGCTTCTTCACCGACCGCGCCTGCCAATCTGCTCAGGAAACACTCAAACGCGAGCTGCTCAGCTCTGATCACAGTGCCCCGCTCTTACCACGTTACCTGGCCCTGGGCTTGGTCTGCCCCCTTCAGCCGGTGAAGTACTATTGCAGCGACGACTATAAACAGGCGCATTCCGCACTCTCACGGCTCAGCGCACCACCCGCCACAAGCCGCGACCACTCACTGACCCTCGGCGATATTGCAGCCCTGCCCGACCATCTCTCGGCGTTTGGTGCCCTGAGAACGCTCGATGGAGCCGAGAGGCCCGGCCTTATTACCGAGGTCTTACGCCTACTCGAACCAGGCGCAGATGAACCAAGAGCCCTTATTCGCGACGTGGCTGAGGATGCCTGCGAGACCGATGGAAAGGTTGCCTGGGATGAAGTTGAGTACGATATCGCGACCAGCATCCGGCGTCTTCGACAACCCGAGACGCCACCCCAAATGGCACCCGGTAGCTGGCAAGCCCCCATACGTGGGCCCTCAGATCCAGCTGGACTCTACAGCTTTGACAACCCCCATTACCTCGACCTGGTGCTGAACAATCAGCATCATTTCGGCGAAGAAGCCTACGGAAGCTGGACTGGCTACCACGCCACAAGCCTCGCATTGAGCAAGCGTCCATGCGAAGAGCTCTTGAGCCTTGACGAAGATCAACTCGAAGATCTCGCCGAGGGCTTATCCCAGTATGAGTCACTGGATTGGGATGATCTCGAATCGGAGACCCGGCGCGATAAATCGTGTGCACTGGTTGCTGAGCGCATCGGCGAGCGTATCGACTATTGGCTCAAATCTGCTGCCCCTTCCCTCACCCGGCCCATCGGCGCAATCACGCGTGGCCCTATTGCAAAAGACCCAATGCTGATGCGCGCAACAGTTAGTGCATTACTCGGACTGGTTTATGAGGGTGCAGGGCTTCATTTCCTCCAGGATAACTTGGCTGGAGGCCATCTCCGAGTAGACCGCGCTGCCCATGGCCTTGGGATGGCTCGACACCTGCACGACACCGACGGACGCCGCGGCGTGATTGCTGACCTTAGCCTGTCCATGGGCATCCAAGCCGCTGTCCTTTTTGGCGACAGCTATCTCTTGGGTAACGCCGGAGAGGTCGCGCCATCCGACTGCAGTGCACCAAGCGCGCAGGAGCCTGCACTGCAGACTGCATGTCATCTCCAAAAACAACGCGCTCTCATCGTTGAGCAAAGTGCGGCCAGCTTGATTCATTGGGCCACCGGCGGCCCTTCACTCGAGGATCTCGACTGTACAACACCAGAGAACCGCCTCTGCAACCTCTCGATTGAGCCAGTCCGGGCCAGCCAATCCATCGTCAAGCCCCGCGGTACCTTACCACTCAGCCCACCCCGCTTCGCCTTTCAATCCTTGGCGACCAGTCTCTCCATGGATGCCGCCGGCCGCGGCACTCAGTCCGGTCTGCGCCTCGTTTTTCTCTCCGCGCTTGGACAAGAGGCCGGCTGGATGACCAGCTACCATTTTGGTTTTATGCAGACCACGCGTCCGTTTAACGATGCGTTCAACGGCAATGAGTTTCTCACCGAGTTCTCGTACATGTTTCATTGGCGCTGGGCAGCCAGGTTCTTAATCAACGCCGGTGTCTACACCTATGGAGGCTTTCAAGGCTTGGGTGAGGACGTCTCTGTGCTCTGGGGTCTTGGTCCCAATGTAGGAATGACCCTACTACCCGAGGGCTGGACGAAAATCCCGCTGGAGTTTACGTTCAGTTACCGGTTCCCGCTCACGCTTCTTAACTCGCGCTACGGCCTCACCACCGAAGCCATTCGAGGAGAAGCACACTGGTTGGAGCTCTCGATTGGTCTGGCGTTTATGTAATTCACGACGCAGCACGTGCCGGCGAGGACGACACATCAGTATCTGCTTCTTCTGAGACAGCATGGTAGGCAGCTCGCTTAAACCGCCGAATACGCAGACCATATTCGAAACTAAAGCCCGGCCAGATGGCCGAGTTGGTTCCGTCTTTATTGAGATACCAGCTCGTACATCCAGCCGACCAGGTACTCTTACCCATGCGCTTCTGGAAATCCTGGAACTGTTCTTCTTGGACCGATTCCTTTACGTCAAGATAACGCAGCTTGCGGTCTTTCAGCTGGCGATAATACTTCACGACATAGGCATATTGCGGTTCTTGGTAGACGAGGACCGAGGTATGGCCAGGACCGGTATTGGGTCCCATGATCATGACCATATTGGGAAATCCTGCGACATTCATCCCATAATAGGCCCGCTTTCGTCCTCCCCAATAGGTTTGCAGTGATTCTTCTCGCAGACCCTTCACCTCGAATGGATACGCTGGGTCGCCCGCCGCATAGCCGGTGGCGTAGATCAAAACATCGAGCTCAATCACGCGACCAGCCTCGGTTCGGATACCTTCCGGAAGAACCTCAGCGATACCATCACTGACCAGCTCAACGTTGTCTCGCGCAAAGGCCGGGAAATAGGCATCGGAAACCAGAGCACGTTTACACCCAACCTGGTAATCAGGCGTAAGCTTCCTGCGAAGCTCAGGGTCTTGAATTGCACGATGGAGGCGGCGCTTGTGGACCTTCTCAGGGATACGCAAGAGTGCCGGAAACCACATGAGGGCCGGCAGAGCGAGCTCCATAAACCAATAGACCTTCCAGCGGCGTAAGCGCTGACGCCAGGGCGACTTTTTCCACCGCCGATGCTCCTGTGCCGTAAATGACCGATTCCAGCGAGGCAGCACCCAGGCCGCACTCCGCTGAAATACCTTAAGGGCACCCACGCGCTCGGCAATCGATGGCACAATCTGAATCGCGGAAGCGCCGGTCCCGATCACGCCAACCCTCTTCCCCTCGAGCTCGAGATCCGGATCCCAGCGCGCCGCATGAACGGTTTCGCCTCGAAAGGACTCTAAACCCTTGAGCTCAGGGTAACGAAGTCGACTCAGACCGCCGGTTGCCGGGACCAGAAGCCGAGTCCAAATGACCCGGTCGTCGTCGGTCTCAATACGCCATAAACCAGACGCGCCATCAAAGCGCGCCCCAACGACCCGCGTACCAAACCGGATCTTGGACCGCACACCGTATTTATCGGTGCAGTGTTGAATATAGCGCTCAATATCTGCGTGCTCTGAGAATGCCTGTGGCCACTCGGGGTTTGGCTCAAACGAATAACTGTAGAGGTGGGACGGCACGTCACACGCACAGCCCGGGTAGCGATTGGTTCGCCAGGTTCCGCCGACATCGTCCTCGGCCTCGATGATGATAAAGTCGTCGATGCCCTCTTTGAGGAGCGTGATGCCCACCCCGACGCCTCCATAGCCGGCACCGATTACCAGAATTTCGACGCGCTCATTTTCCGGCGACATAGACCTCTCCTTCACCTTAGAGACGCACGATGTTCCAGGGTTGGCTCAATGACCTAACTCGTTTCAAGGTATACCAGTTCCATGGGCAAACCACAGCCGTCTTTCGGCGGTGATTTGGGGAGCGTCGATAAAGCCCGTGGCCCCAAGCTTGAGAGATAAGCCAGGACCATTGCGTCCAGGACGTCGTCCACGACCAATACCTTGGAACCGAAGCGCGCAACTGCGTCGCGCAAGACATCTTCAACCCCATCAACCTTCGTCTCCAACACACGGAGGCGGTCGAGAAACCCGAGCGGATGCTTTTTGGGATAGGCCATCGGTTCTCCGCCGTTGAGCCCCATAAAAGCCAGCTCCGGATGGCACTCCCTTAATCGGGTTCGACCGTAAGCGTCACCCTGCAGAAATGTGTCAATCTCTCTGATTTTAGGAACTAAAAACCAGGCTTGCTTCGATATTTTCATGCCAGTCACCGACTGATGTGCTTGGCAA
>JAYYQC010000343.1:0-10000 GCA_036128675.1 Myxococcota bacterium
GTTCCGCATTCGATGAGCGAGTTCGAAGAGTGGAGAAAAATGCTCGTGGATGTAGCCGATACCCTTGCCGAGGCCAGTCAGTTCCTCGACGAAGACAATGCTCTGGCGCTTGTCGAGCGAATTCACAGTGGCTTAAGTCGGATCGATGAGCACTTGGTCCCTGGACTCACACGCCCTATGCGGGACCTAATGGCCTTCGCAGCGTCTACCCGCTTAGACCTTGCTGTCGATTGCATTCTGAGTATTCGAGAAAGATTGGCTGAACATGCCGCGGCGGCAGAGAAGAAATAAGGCTTTTAAGTATTTATGATGGGATTCGAGACCGAAGCTCATCAAGCGCTGCATTAAGCTGATTTCGTATGCTTTCAACTGCGGCATCGCGTTCGGGAAGATTACCTTCACGTCCTGCTGTTTCTAAGACGAAGGCTTCTTCGCCTACCAAGTGCGCACCGATCGACACGCTCGCACTTTTCAACGCGTGTGCAACTTCCTCAAGTTCCTTCGGGGTGGTCACCGTAGAGATCTCGTCAATGAGGCGGAGAGCGTCGCGTTCATAGACAGACACGATATTTGCGAAAAACCCTTCGCGCTTGATCATGAGTAGGCCACCCACGATTTCTTCATTTAGTACAGACATGTTAGTTCAACTCACTGAGACTAGAGGCGAGACGCTTCCATGAGGGTCTCATAAAACTTGATGCTGGCGGGATCCTCGTCCTCAGCGATCCATTCCTTGAGGCGCGCCGGCCCGACCACACAGATATCAAGCCCGAGGTCTCGGCTACATTGAAGTGAAAGCGAGAGCAGCATTTGGCTCTGGTTGTGTTCCACAAGGTTTGTAAACTCGAAGATAACAGTCTCAAAACAATCCGATGCAATATCATCTAGAGCGAGCCCAACGAGCTCGGCTAATCTTGAGAAATACTGGTCCTCTTGCTTATCTTTAAGAGAAGTTTTCTCAACGCGAACGATATTCTCTTTGACGCTTAAGATGTCTAGGCTGGGATCCATCTTCGAGTTCGCGAGCCGAATAAGATCCTCAATTTGGCCTTCGCGAAAAGGCTTATTGAGATAGCCATCGAAACCATTGTTTGAAGCTTCAAGCTCGGGTGACTCGACGTTGCGGAGGTAGAGCCCGAGGCAGCTCGCATCTGGACGTTGCTCTTTCAGTTTCTTGGCCAACTCAACCGAATCGGTATCCGGGATGACCATATCGACAATAATCCAACCAATTTCCTCACTCTTGCAGAGAGCCTCTGCCTCGTCCGCATTAGAGGCGGTGAAGACGTTGAACTCTTTTGGCAATAGCGAACGAAACTTGATGTGTACCTTCTCACTGTCGTCGATAATCAGAACTTTTGGACTTGTATCTTCCCCTTTGGCGTCGTCTGGTGACGATACAACGACGCCTTCTTGGACTCCCAAGATCTGCTCAACTTTATTTGCCAACTCGTCATTTTTAACCGGTTTAACGATGCAGTCCGCGAGTCCGTATCTCAGGCACTCGCGAATAACGGAGGTCTCGGTTTTCGCGGTCAAAAGAATGACAGGCGTCTGATCATTCTGTGCTCGCATCCTCTGAAGCATCGTCGGGCCATCCATACCTGGCATCATGACGTCCAAGAGGACTAGGTCGATTTCCTCACTATCGAGTTTTTCGAGGCCCTCCACGCCATCGGACGCTTCAACCATATCGAATCCGCGCTCATTCAGAGCAGCGGTGATGATTGAACGGACGAGTAAACTGTCGTCCACCGTCATAATACGAGGCATACTTCCCCCCAGGCCCTACGCCTTATCGAAGACTTCATCAGTGTACGCCCGAGGCGGAGGTCACCTCAACACGAAAGGCGGCAGAATGAACGGATCTCCAAGACCGATTAGCGCAGTGCGCTAAATTGACCGCCTACACCATTGCACATTACACTCTCCACATGACGACATCAGCTCTCAGCGCCGCCGATCTAGCCGCCAAAAGCCTTGATCTTCCAGTAGTTCCCGTAGTCGCGCAGAAGGTTATGGACGAAATGACCCGTGTCTCCTGCTCAGCCGAGAGCCTCTCTGCGATAATTCGCGGTGATCAGGCACTCATGGGAAGGATCCTTCGTATCGCTAACTCAGCTTTTTATAGGCGGCCGATCCCCGCCAAAACGCTTGAGCAAGCCGTCGTTCGACTGGGACTTGGACTGGTCAGAGACTTGGCTATCTCGCTCTCTACTCAGTCACTCTTTAAAAAATTTGGTCCGCTAGAAACCCAGATGTGGGAACATTCGATCGCTGTAGGCACAGCCGCACAGCTTATCGCTCGCGATACGGGAAACCTCGACTCGGGTGAAGCTTTCGTCGCCGGGATGCTCCACGACACAGGCAAGGTCTTGTTGAACAACCATGCACCCGAGGCCTACGCCAACGCAGTCGCTCGAGCCCAAGATGAAGGTCGAAGCCTCTATGCCATCGAACGCGAGGAATTTGGCTTCGACCACACTGTGGTCGGCGGATTGATGTTAAAAAAATGGGAACTCCCAGAGGAGATCGTCAATGCGGCGGTCTGGCACCATTCGGCCGATGAACTCGATATGGTCCCAGCCCATTCTCGCCCCATTGTTGCAGCCGTCGCGCTCGGTAATGACCTTGCGCATTCGGTTGGCTTAACCGTCGGAGGCGTCAAGACTAAGCTCGATGCAGAGAGCAATGCCGCAGCAATCACCCTTGGCTTTGACCAGGCGAAGGTCGATGCCCTCAGCGAAGAGACCCTCGAGCTCTTTAAAGAGAACCGAGGGGTCTTTAGCTAAGAGTATTATCGTAGATTGATCTTTTTAACGGGCTTGGGAGCGAGACGGGTTCCACGTGCAGTGGCAGAGGTCTCTTCAAGTGTTGTGAGGTCAAATTTCGCTTCCTTGGTGCGCTGACGAGGAGCCGGCATCAGCTCGCATCGAATGGTGCGCTTGTCATCACCCTTGAGGAGGTGCTCAACCTTGCCCTTGGGGTCTTTGATGAGGCGATACTCTTTGTTTCTGATAAACTTGTGGATCTTGATGCGTTTACCCCAAGCGATCTTCTTGGAGTCTCGATAAAGAACAACAAATTCTTTGCCCTGCTCTGGGTCAAATACGTCGAGGTAAATCACACGCGGCGGAAGTAAGATTTTCTCCTCAACCGGCATAATTTTGTAAGTCCCATCTTTATGTATCGCGAGAATGAAATCGTATTCACTCACCGTGAGCTGAACATCTTTACCCTTCACCGAGGTACCCAAAAACCCGGTTTTCTTATCGTAGCCAACCTTGAGGTTCTGACGGGCGACCTGTCGTTTATCAACTTGCCTAAACTCACTGATTTCGGTCCGGCGAGGATAGGTGGCCGCATACTTTTTGTGCAGCTTATCTAGGTAATCGATGGTGGTCTTGGTGAGGTTACGAAGCTTAGACTTCACGCCCCGAATCCCCTTTAGGATATCACCGAGGTCCTTTCGATGCTTATCTATATCAAATCGAGAAATTCGACGAATAGCGAGACCGAGAAGACGTTTGACATCTTCATCATCCATCGGACGGACAAATTGTTCTTCGAATGGAGCCATACCCTTATAGACCGTCTTGCGCAGACCATCCTCGGTCTTCACCTGCTCTAAGGGCTTGTATACTTTGTTCTCAATAAAGAGCTGCTCGAGTGTCATCCAATGCTGTTTGGCCTCTAGCTGTTCAAGTTCCCATTCAAGCTCTCTCTTTATTTGAGCTTTCAGTTGTACCGTGAGGCTCTGAAGTAACTCGCTCACCGACAGTTCCCTCGGTGACCGGCCATCGATCGTAATGATGTTGGAGGATACTGAGACTTCGCAATCGGTGTAAGCATAGAGCTGCTGAACGACCTCTTCGGCATAAACACCCCGTGGCAAAGTCAGCTCAATTTCGACATCCTCGCTGGTAAAGTCATTGATACTCGAAACCTTGAGTTTACCCTTCTGCGTCGCCGTCTCGATTGAATTAATCAACGACTCGGTGGTTGTCGAAAATGGAATTTCACGAATCACAATCCGCTTATCGCCCTCGACCTCTATTCGAGCGCGGACCTTCACCTTACCCCGTCCGTCATCGTACTCAGCCGGGTCGATCAACCCGCCTTGAATAAAGTCAGGCACGAGCTTAAAGTCGCGCTTTTCGAGGATCGCAATTTGCGCCTGAAGGAGTTCGCCAAAGTTATGTGGCAGGATTTTGGTTGCCATCCCAACCGCAATACCCTCGGCACCAATCATTAGAATAACTGGAATTTTCGCGGGTAACGCAACCGGCTCATCCTTACGCCCATCGTAGCTCTTCTGCCAATCGGTAAGCGCCTTATTGAAAAGCGTTTCTTTAGCCAACGGTGTCAATCGGCACTCGATATATCGTGCCGCGGCCGCATTATGACCGGTGATCACGTTACCAAAGTTCCCCTGTTTCTCGATGAAGTACTCTTTGTTGGCTAGGACCACCAAGGCACTGCCAATCGAGGCATCACCGTGAGGATGTAATTTCATCGATTCGCCGATGACATTGGCTACTTTGTGGAACTTACCATCGTCCATCGAGAAAAGTGTGTGAAGAATTCGACGCTGAACCGGCTTGCATCCATCCCGAAGCTCGGGAATCGCACGATCAACAACAACATACGAAGCGTACTCCAAGAAGTTACGCTGCATCAGTGGCTCTAAATGACTCATCGTTACACCAAATCTGTGATCAAATTATCGACGATAAACTGTTTCCGCTTGGGCGTATTTCGCCCCATGAAGAACTCAAGAGCATTTTCAACTTCGCTCATTGAGGTCACCGTTACCGGCACCAACCGCATATCATCGCTCCGAATGAACTGCTTAAACTCGGAAGGGTTGATCTCACCCAGCCCCTTAAATCGAGTCACTTCGGGTGAACTGATTTCCTCAAGAGCCTCGTCGCGCTCCGCCTCACTGTAACAATAGCGGGTCTCTTTCTTATTCCTCACCCGAAAGAGCGGGGTCTCCAGAATGTAGACATGTCCGTGCGAGACCAGCTCCTCGAAGTAGCGTAAGAAATAGGTGAGCAGCAGGTTCCGAATATGCATCCCATCAACGTCGGCATCAGTCGCAATCACAACTTTGTTGTAACGCAGTCCATCCATGCCATCTTCGACGCCAAGGGCCCGCATGATGTTGTAGAGTTCCTCATTCTTATAGATCGCATCGCGCTTGAGACCATAGCAGTTCAACGGCTTCCCTTTGAGGGTAAAGATTGCCTGGGTATAGACATCTCTGCCCTGGACCATTGCGCCACCGGCTGAGTCACCCTCAGTAAGAAAAACCATTGTGTCGAACCGCCGCTGGTCTTTCACATCCTGAAGGTGCACCTTACAGTCCGTAAGTTTCGGGATGCGAATCGCAACTTTCTTCGCTCGCTCTCGGGCCTCTTTCTTAATCGAAGCCAGCTCTTTTCGAAGCCGCTCATTTTGGCGAATCTTCTCGAGGAGCGATTCTGCGATATCTTGATTTTGGTGAAGCCACTTTACCACGTGCTCTCGCACCAAACCGACAATCTCGCTTCGAACCTCGGGCGAGCCAAGCTTGTTCTTGGTTTGACTTTCAAAGACGGGATCCTGAAGCTTGATTGCGATTGCTCCGACGATGCCATCACGAACATCTTCCCCGGCAAAGCTCTTACCGGAAAACTCATTGACGGCCTTCAAGACACCTTCACGGAAAGCACTTTGATGGGTTCCACCATCATTGGTGTACTGGCCATTGACAAAGCTGAAGTAGTTTTCCCCGTAATTCCCGGTGTGCGTAAAGGCAAACTCGGCACGCTCGGTTCGGCAATGAACAACTTCGTAGAAAGACTTGGCCTCACCCAGTTCATGCAGAATCAGATCCTTGAGACCTGCGCTGCTCTTCATAGCTTTACCGTTATACTTGAGGGTCAATCCCGCATTGAGAAATGCGTAGTACTGCAGACGCTTGATAATGAAATCTTCTTGCCACTGGTACTTTCTGAAGAGTTCACGGTCTGGGGTAAAAGATATATGGGTTCCGTTTACCGCGTCGGAAGCCTTACCCTTTTTCTTCTCGACAAAAACGCCCTTTTCAAACCGCGCACGCATGAAAGCGCCATCACGATAAGAGATAACTTCAAAATCACTCGAAAGCGCATTCACTGCTTTGGTACCAACACCATTCAGCCCCACGGAGAACTGAAAGACATCATCGTTGTACTTACCACCGGTGTTGATCTGGCTAACGCAGTCGACCACTTTACCTAAGGGGATTCCGCGGCCGAAGTCGCGGATAGATACACTGTCTTCATCACGGGTAATTTCAATCTCTTTACCCTCGCCCATGATAAATTCATCAATCGAGTTATCGACCACTTCCTTGAGCATGACATAAATGCCGTCGAGTGCGTGTCCGCCATCCCCTAATCGCCCGATATACATCCCAGGACGCAAACGAATATGCGCCAATGGGTCTAGGGTCTGAATAGCCTTTTCGTCGTACGCCTTCTTTGCTTTGGCCATAGAAACTCCTCCACTGTCATTCGGAAAGCGGCACATCTTTCAGCAACGTTTCACGAATTGTTGCCCCGCGCGCACGGGGCTTCCCTAAATCAAATGGAACAAGCGCGGGCTTCAGTCAACCGCTAGAGTGCATCTCGCTTGATTTGATGTGCTTAGATCAGTAATACAGAGGCAGACTCGAAAGGTTCCCTACCGGAGTTGATTACTTGAATTTCATGTGCGAAAGCCCGACCACGATCGCGTTCGAGCTTCAAAATCCAGACAAGAACGACGGTTTATCCCTCAAAGTGGTCCCGTTCAGGTCATCCCTACCTCGGAAACTCAGACGAGACACTTGAGTGCGCAACTGGCCCCGGGGCCAATCAAAGGAGCTAGACATGGCTACGAAGAAAAAAACGACAAAGAAGCCAGCAGCTAAGAAGAAGGCGGTAGCCAAGAAAGCCGTGACCAAGAAGGCGCCGGCAAAAAAGGCAGCAGCAAAGAAAGCGCCAGTAAAGAAGGCTGTGGCTAAGAAGGCAACGGCCAAAAAAGCAGTAGCCAAAAAGGCCGTAGCTAAGAAGGCACCAGCCAAAAAGGCCGTGGCTAAGAAATCGGCGGCTAAAAAAGCAGTAGCCAAGAAGGCACCAGCCAAAAAGGCCCTAGCAAAGAAGGCACCAGCCAAAAAGGCCGTAGCTAAGAAGGCACCAGCCAAAAAGCCGGTAGCAAAGAAGGCACCAGCTAAAAAGGCCGTAGCAAAGAAGGCACCAGTCAAAAAGGCCGCAGCCAAGAAGGCGGCAACTAAAAAGACAACGGCCAAGAAAGCACCAGCTAAAAAGGCCGTAGCTAAGAAGGCACCGGCTAAAAAGGCCGTAGCTAAGAAGGCGCCGGCTAAAAAAGCAGCAGCCAAAAAAGCGGCGACCAAGAAACCAGCAGCTAAAAAGAAGTCAGTGGCCAAGAAAGCGGCAACCGAAACCGGACCATCGGTGAGCGAGGCCCCCGCAGCAGGCGGCCTCAGAGACTTTGTCGCGAAGAAAGTCGCCTCCATCGAGCCACAGAAAGCTGCGGCACCGGACTATTCGCGCGTGGTCCGTTACGACCAAACAGGACCCAAGCAAGAGACCTGCAAGGCTTGCGGGCACACCTTCGAGGTAGAGACTTGCCAGGCTTTCCAATGCGACACACGCTTTGTCGCGAACCCTCTTCGAAAAATCTGCGCAGGCTGCTGGTTTGACCGTGGAATGGTGGCGATGGATCAGTTTCTCAAAGTCGAGGAGCCGAAAGATATCGAATGCCCTAAATGCGGAACGGCGTGGCGAGAAGTCTAATCAGTTCACGAGGCTTTACTTACACGCCCGCTTAGGGCTCCAAGCTACCCGTCAGCTTTATCGCTGAGTCGGTACGGGTCAGGCTACCATTATTCAAACGCCAGACTGTTGAGTTTGGCAAGCCTGCCAAATCTCCTACATCAAATTCAGGCAAGGGTATTGAACCGACGATTGAACCAATCAGTTCGGGGACGATCTGCTCCAAGACGCCCGTGAGTACCTGACTGACTGGTCCCTGGAATGCGGGTTCCGGAAGGGATGCAACATCTACCCAAATAGATGGTGTATCCGCGAATGAGAAGATCAGTTGGTTGGTCGTGGGGTCTAAATCAACGAAGGCACCCGCCACCACTGATACGTAGGCGCCAACATCGAGAGTGCCAAAGTCGCCAAGATCTATCGATGCATCGACATAGAGGTCCCCAAGCCCAAGCTCGAGATCATAAGTATCCGACTTCATCAATACCGGCGGTGTAAGAGCATCGATCGAGAGTGTGACGCCTTCGAATCCCCCTCCGACGAGCGCGGTTGGGTCATCGAGACTCAGACCTCCCCCGTACCAAACTGCCCAGAGCACCTGATTGATGAGGTCATCGCGGAGTCCAATTCCAAACGAGTAAGGGCCGCGATCAAATGCGGGTAAAGCACCACCATCGCGTGGCGCTCCTGGTGCCGATGAAGCAATCGAGCTACCGCGGCTACTCGGATAAACTTGCGTATACAGGCCAAGTTGCCCGTAGCCTGTGCCCGCCGGCCCGGCAAAATCAATCTTATCGAGCCCGGTAGAAAGCGCTAGGTTCAGGCCTACCGGCTCCGGTACCTCGAATTCAGTCGCCACCCCGAAGTCGCTGATGAAGTCAGCCAAAAGCGGACCAACCGTGTCACGAATTTGCTCGCTGAGAGCGCTCTCAATCTCCGGCTCGAAGATATCAAGAATGGTGTTGGTAAGGTCGTTCAACAAGCCACCCAGCCCAATATCGGAGAGGATGCCCCAATTGATATCAATCCGAAGGTTCACAAACGAAATATTGAAGCTATTGAAGTTCACATTGGCGCTACCCCCACTCAGCGAAATGGAAGCCTCGGCATCGACATCCACGCGGTCGACTCTGACATTACCATTGACTGTTGCTGAAATGACGGTGCGCACCGTACACACCAAGAAACATCCCTCGTGGAAGACGCCACGCACACTCAGTGGTAAGTCGATCCCAGACATCGAGCCCTTGAAACTAACGCCGCCGGCGATGGCCTTGATTGAATCGACCAGCAATGGGTCATACGAAAAGCTCCCGTTTTTGGTCACACTGAAGCCGGTATTATCCGTGGTAATATCGCTGATTGGCCAAAGGCAATCGCATGACCGACGACCGATTGAGTCTGTAATTGGGTTTGGTATCGACGCATCGAGGTCTTGAGCAGCGACGACTTCTTGGGCCAAGGTCGCAACATCGTCGATATCCGACCGGTCACCATCGTCGATCACAGGTTGGTTTAAATGCCCAACCAAGCCCGATGTCACCCGAGCGCCGCTGTTTTCGGATGTCCGGGCCGGTGCGAACTCACCGCTTCGGACAAAAGACTGTGCTCGAACCGCTACATTGCCGCATGCGTCTTCAGCCGAAGCACTTAAGACATTTGTGCCCCATCGAGATGTAAAGCTTTCTGTAAACGACGCAGAAGTACTGTTTCCCGAAACCGTAAGTGCCGAACCATCGAAGGTTCCACTGACAATTTCTGAGATCCCATCGATAAAGGTACCATCAACTGACACCGCCTGGTCACTACTTGTGCCAGATGTAATAAACGCGCCCCGCTCATAACCAGAAAAGGCGATGGCAGGTGGAGTTGAATCAACTCTCATATCAAACTGATATGGGTCGATAATCGCATCGGGGTCGAGTTCCTCGATCACTTCGAGAGTTACAGAATAATCTCCTTCAGTCGCAATTCGCCAACCGTCATCCCAGTTTCCAGTCAGTGCTCCTGACGGAACCGACGTAATCGAAAGTGAGGGATCCTCAACTAAGTTCGACCATCTATCGTACACGTAAACCGACAACGGCAGCTCGCGGTCCTGCCAATAGCAATCTTGCTCGAAGACATCTGCGATCCAAACAAAGGGCTTACCTGCCCTTAGCTCAATCAACGTCGGAGAGGGATCTTCTGCGCCG
>JAYYQC010000344.1:0-18774 GCA_036128675.1 Myxococcota bacterium
GTTGCAGGGTCGACACAGCTCACCCAAAAGTAGCCCGTTCTCGTCGCCGAAAACGTGTTACCATCAACGGTAAGTCCGTAAGCTGCTTGGCTCTCCCCAGTCGCCGGTACAACGAGAAATGTCCCCGTCGATGTATCGATTGGGTGGCCAAACGCATCGTAATACCCGCAGGACACGTTGACGACTTCGGTGGGCCTTATTACCAAATGGCTTACCGTGGTCTGTGTCGTTGATACGATATTCGGAATAACCTCGACCTCAACCCCAACCGGATCGGAGACCTCCGAGCTCAAACAACGGTAATTCCAGGTTCCGAGAGCAGCGATAGAAATGCCAAAACGCCCTTGACCCAGATTTGACACATCTGAGGAGAGAGGACCTTCGACTGAAACGCCATCGAGAGGGGTTATCGCGTTTCCGAACTCGTCTGTTCCATCACACGATACGATGAAGCGTTCACCCGCAAGACTCAAATTTGTATCCACACTCGTTACGAGTGAATTCAATGATGCAGCTTCAACGTCGATCCATGTATCGCTGCTTCTCGAGATACCGTCCAAGGTCTCACAACGAAAACGATGAGGCTGAGCCGACTCGAGCCGCACAAACCAGCGTCCCGCGCCAACCCGGTTCACTGCAGCTGCACTCGGAACAATCTCTAAAGAAAGCTCCTCATCACTCACCTCACCGCCCACAGATAATGAGCAGTTTACGATCACCTCATCGCCGGCGGTGATGCTTGAAGGCGATGCGTTCAAAGAGAGGACTTCAGTCCGGTCGACGAAGATTCGAGTAGAGACCTGGGCCGACGCTCCGGTCGAATCGGTAACTGTAACAGTCACCAACGGAAAGACCAGGTCCCCCTCATAGACACCTCGAAGATCGACCTCGCCTTCGAAGGTTGGTGTACCGTCAAGTGCGAGACTTAATGGCAACGTTCCGTTGATGCCTTCAACTGCCACCACCGCACTAAGTTCTGAGAGTTCAAAACTGCCTGATAGCGTGGCCTGAATGGGGATGATGCCATCGCCGATGGGGCCGTACGGTAACGGGCTTACAAGCTCTACATCGAAGAGCGCCGTATCTGGAGCAGGATTCCCCGCCGTCTCGGGAACCTCGAGTTCCATATCATAACGACTTGCATCGTCTGCGATAATTTCTGTCGAAGGAATCGCCTCTTTATACCCCTCGGGCGCCGAATCCGCACAGCTTAAAACCAAAGAGCTGAGTGTAAGCATCCATAAGGACTTGTTGATTAAACCGGATATCGCGTGGGTTTGCTCGTTTATCATCACTGCAACCCTCCCGTAAGTCGGAGATAGTCGCCGCTTTTTGCTACTCCCGTAATGGTCAGCTCAGTACCCGTTGCGACATCCCCCACAATATCTCCGAGGTCGAGTGTCGGCAGTGGAAAGGTGCCAAGTACGTTCTCAAGCAAACCCGGCACGACCAACCGTACCAGGCGCTCAAGAAAAAGCCCCAATTCATCTTTGTAACGAGGGTCCGATAATGCGATGACTTCAACCCCTACCTGAGGTTCGTCGTCAAACGATAACTCGATACCATCCGACGTTCCTCGAACCACCTTCACACCATTGGTTACCGAAATAACAAGGTCAACGGTGATTGGGTCTAGTTCTCCAACGACGCCTTCAAATGCTTCAGCAGGAACCAGCGTACCGGTCACACGAACCTCGCCAAGCCCTAAAATCCAATCGAAACCCTGTCGCCCCGGCATAAACACGGGCGGTAAACCAACGCCAAGTCCAAGAGACGCACCTTCCAAATTTACGCCTGGGATGAGTGTAACGATGTCTTCAAACTCAAATGCCCCACTTCGCCAAATCGACCAGAGCAACTGGTTGATGGTGTTTTCCGAAAGAGCGACACCGGCACCGTAGATCGGCGAAAATATCGGCGGCATCATGAGACGTGTAATCGGGCCAGGACGCCCCGAGAAGGTCGATGCTTCACTCACGCTGTAAACCTGAGAGTTCAACGCAAGCTCGATGTACCCCGCACCGAGTGGCCCAGCATAGCTGGCGTCGGTGGGAGCGATGTCAAAACCGTAGGTCTGGTCAATTGGCGCTGGCAGGGGGATCTCAGTACCGAAGGAGATCCCATTGAGCGCCTCGTCCAATAGAGGTGGAACCGATGTTCGAACGATGCCTGAGAGCGCCGCCACGACCGGTTCCTGAACCGCGTCGACCAGCTGGGTAAGTAGGTCGTCGAGCAACTCGTCGAGGAATGAGAAATTTTCCCAGGCTAGGTCGGTTCGAAATCCATCGATCTCGACATCGAGGCAACCCTCGCAAATCGAAGTCGACGCGACCCCATTCACGTAATCAAGGCCTACCGTAGCGCTCAGCGTGATACTGTCGATATCCAGGCTTCCCGAGACGCCCTCTGCAAGCTGTCCACTACATCCAAGATCAAGAGCACCTCGAGCTGAGAGGTCCAGCCCAAGGTTGCGAACCGTCACACTGAGACTTAGCCCCGACTCACCAATTTGTAGTGAATTGACTTGGACAGGATCGTATCGGAGTAGTCCATCACGGCGCACCCAATAACCAGTAGATTCACGTACGATAACCGCCCCATCGCAATCATAAACTGCAGACGGCAGGGTCGGCGGGTCGCTGAGCCCCTCGGGAGAGCTCACTAGAATACTCGGCAATGCATCGCGGAAACTGAATGCATCAATGGCAGTCTCAGCCGCTGTCGCAATATCGTCGAGGTCCAGGCGATTTTCGTCATCTAGAAGCATCTGGTTAATGCGAAGAATCACGCCCTCCTCCGCCGCCGCACTTGGGTCGGGTTCAAAGGCGGCTGGAGCATAGAGATCACTCGCCAGAAAAGAACGGGCCAATGATGTCCGATTCCCGCACTCGTCGGTCGCGGACCCAAAAAGCGAATTCATTCCCCATCTGACATCCGAGTCTTCGCTGAAATTGAGCGAAGTCTGGTCGGAATAAGACGCAAGGCTCTTTCCTCGGAAGGTTACTTGACGAATATCGCTGAGTCCATCGACGACCGAAAACTCGTAAGTCATGCTCTCGGTAGACTCTTCTAGATATGTGTGTTCAAGCCCGACCTGAGGATTGGAAAAGACGAACTGGGGCGCTGTCGAATCAACGCGGAAATCAAATATCTGCGTGTCAAGACTGGCTAAAGGGTCCCGCTCTCCGGTCCAATCTACCCATACTTGAAAGTCCCCCTCACTCTCAAAGATAACGCCCTGGGCACTTGCAGTCGCACTGCCTTCGGGGAGTGCGGAGGCCGACCAAGATGGTTCTTCAATCCGATTCCCGAAACGGTCCCAAGCCATAACATCGATTGGAAGAGAGATGTCCTGAGCGTAGCAATCTAGTTCGGGTAAGGTCACCGACCACGAATACGCCCCACCAGGCAGAACACTTAATTTGGCGGGCGACTCATCTCCCGCGATTTGCCCGGCAACCCTGCAGAAAATCCAATAGTCATCGGCCACTGCTGCACTCACTGTGGTCTCGTCGAACCATAAGCCACTCTCCAGCGGTGTCACACCATCGAGTGACTGCGCCCAAAAGGTCGCTGCGATGTCATCTCGCGCGTTGCCGTAGGCATCGTAGACAGTGCAACCGACCGTTGCTGATTCAGTCGCGGTAACAATGGATGGCGATACGCTTGTCTCAGAGTAAGCCGGAGGACCGGCGACAACACGAAATGATGAAGGCGTTTCATCGACGAGCTCGCCAACAGCGCAAGCAACGGAATAGTCACCCGCGAGGGTTCCACGCGCTCGGAAGGTCAGCTCATCCTGCGACTCGGGCAACAAGCTGACATCACCATTCCAACTGAGGCTACTCTCGGCTGGAAGTTCGGAGAGCCTTTCAATGCTGTTGCCAAAGGCGTCTTCCAGACTACAGCTGATATCGAACGGAGCTCCAGCCGGTAGCTCGTCGGCGCTCAGAGCTGTTTCTACCAAAATTGGTGCCGCGGGGAGAACCTCAATAGCCACTCCAATTTCGTCACGAACCGACTCGTCCACGCCCTCGCAGCTCACGATGTAGGTGCCTCGCGTTACCAATGTGAGACTGGCCACTCCCTCGGTTGTTTGGGCCAACGGCTGCCCATCAACGGTTACTTGCGTTGCGACGTCTCTGACCTGTTCACGATTTTCAGAGACGACGCACGTGACGCTAAGTGCCTCACCGGCAAGCGTGCTCACGCGTTCAACCAGTGTTTCAATCGCTAGATCTCTTGGAACCGGGTCGGGCAACGTAGGTTCACCACCTACAACGCCGGGTGTATCAGTGCAGGCCACCATCGAACACGCTAAGAGCAACGTCGGCGGGATGAGAATGCGTTGGAACCTCTGCCTCATGTCACCTCCCTCGTAGGACCATAGCGCGCCTGATTCATAGGCGCGACCAATAAATAGCCTCAACGATCGGAGAGTAAGCGAAGAGCCCCGCGCGTCCGGGGCCAACCTATCTATTCGGCATAAATATCTTCGATAATCTCGGCAAAGTTTTCGTAAACGATTTTTCGCTTAACTTTGAGAGTCGGCGTTAACTCACCGCCTTCGATAGAGAGTGGTCTCGGAAGGACCGCAAATTTTCGAACGCTTTCAACCCGAGCGTAGAGCTCGTTGACCTTGTTCACCCCGTCTTGGATGTGGGCCCGAAGAGCTTCGTTGGTGTGAATACCATCAACAGCAAGACCGCGCTCAGATGCCCACTTCTCAATCGCATCGGGATCCAGGCTGATGAGCGCGGAGATAAACTTACGACGGTCGCCGACCAAAACAGCCTCCCCAACAACATCGATATTCTTGAGTGAGCTCTCGATGTTCTTCGGTGTGATATTCTTACCGCCCGCGGTGATAATGATATCCTTCTTACGCCCGGTAATGCTGAGAAAGCCCTCACTGTCGAAAGCCCCTAAGTCGCCCGAATGGAGCCAGCCGTCGATAAGTGTTTCGTCTGTCGTCTCTTTGTCTTTGTAATAACCTTTAAACACGTTTTTGCCACGGACACAGATCTCGCCGTCGTCTGCAATTTTGACCTCTACCCCTGGTACGGCCGGGCCGACCGTCCCATATCGAGTCCGTCCTGGAAGGTTGAACGATGTCGGACCGCAATCTTCCGACTGCCCGTAAACTTCATGGACAACGATATCCAACCCCGCAAAGAACTGGAGAATCTCCGGTGCGATTGGAGCGGCACCACTCACGCAGACCCTCGCCCGGCCAAGCCCGAGTGCCGGTTTCAGCTTAGAAAAAATCAGTTTTGTCGCCAATGCATATTCAACCGCGAGCATTCCCGATGGCACCTGCCCTCGATTCTTAACCTCGATTGCACGTTGCCCAACCGATTGAGCCCAGGTCACCAATTTAGCCTTTACGCCCGTGGCCTCCGCGAGTTTATTGTTTACGCCAGCGTAAAATTTCTCCCAAATTCGAGGTACCCCAAAGAAGACAGTCGGCTGCACCTCTTTCACATTGTCGGGAACTTTATCAATCGACTCAGCAAAGTAGACCGCACACCCCGCGGTGATAGGTCCATGGATCGAGAACATCTGCTCAGCGATATGAGAAAGCGGAAGGTAAGAAAGTGAACAATCATCCGACCTCAACGAGACGAGGCCCTCAGCGATTTTCGAAGTCCAAGCGATGTTTTCATGGCTCAGCATAACGCCCTTAGGCGGCCCCGTCGTACCTGACGTGTAAATCAGTGTCGCTACCCCTTCGGGATCGAGTTTTTGCACGGCATCCTCGACCGCTTTGTCCGGTGTACCATCGGCCTGAGCTAGAAACTCATCCCAAGTGAGCACCCATTCCTCGGAAGGCTTTGCGGTTCCTCGCATGAGAACCACAAATTTGAGCTTGGGTAGATTACTTTTCTCCGCCCGGATTTTGTCCAGTTGCTCTTCATCTTCGACGATAATGACCTTCGCTTCGGCGTGATTGACAATATAGGCAACCTCCGTTGGTGAGCAGGTTGTGTAGATACCCGCCGGAGCGCCGCCCAAAAGCATGGTTGCAATGTCCGTAATCACCCATTCTGGGCGGTTGAAGCCTAGAATGCACACCGACCCTCCCGACTTTACACCGAGAGTCTTGAGTGCACGCGCTGCTTTGCGCGTCTCGCTGACATAATCGCGCCAAGAGGTTGGCAACCAGCCGCCGTCTTTCCGGACGTAATAAGCCGGCGCGTCTGGCCGAATTCTCGCCTGCTCTAGAAAACGACTTGGTATCGAATCGATGGGCATAATAAACTCCTCCCGCGTGTCACTCAGTTCCCTCAGCGAGAGACTATCCGGAGCACTGCGTCAACTTCAAGCGGTTAGAGTCATCGGTGCATCGAGTAAAGAGGCGCAAGATTCTGGCATTCACCTGGAGTACATAGCATCATAAAGCTTGTAAGGGTGGAGAACCATTGATTGAATCAAGACGATGACTGATTCCAACGACGATCTCGATAACCCATCAGAGGACTTCGAAGAGGCCTTCGAGGTCCAAGATGGCAACGGCGCTGGCGATTTTGAGCCGGCTGAGGCTCCCTCTGCGCCCGAATCCTTCGGTGAGGAAGAACCCATCGATGGAGGCCCCGGCGACGAAGATCCACTGGATGACCTCGAACTCGAGCTCGGTGCTGAACTCGACCAAATCGTCAAGCCCAAACAAGAATTCACGATCGGAGGCGACGACGAATACGATTCGATTGAATCGGAGTCGGTCGCCTCTGCACCGAAGCGGTCTGCTGAAGAGGAAGAAGCCCGTCAGCGTGCCCGCGCGCGCGCCGAGCGCAATCGTCTTCGGCGTCTGGCCGAGCGCGAGGAAGCCGCTGCGCAAGAGGAGGAGGAGCCCCCACCACAGCGACAACGTCGGCGTGCTCCACCACGGCAGGAAGTAGACGAACAGAGACGGCGGGCGGAAGTTCAGCGCAAAGCTCGACAAAAAGAAATCGCCATGAACCGACGAATCGTCACCGGTTCTTACGATGATGATGACGAACAGCCAGAACGCGAGTACCGCGGCGATGGCGAATGGGATACGAGCTACCGTCGCCGTAAGCCACGTTCGGCTGCGATGATTGTCGGCATCACCCTGGCTAGCCTCTTGCTTTTGGCAGCCCTCATCACAGGCGGCGTGTTCGGCTACCTCTGGTTAACCGATAAATCAGACGAAACAGGCATCGAGACCGCGACGCAAGCCAACCCGAAGAGTCCAAGATCGGCACCAAGCTTTGATGACGAAGACGATGAATTTCGACCGCAATCACCTTCGCAACTCGAAGATGAAATGATCTCGAAGAGTGAGTTGCTCCGAGCATCAGGCTCGGTTCTTCGAGCAATCATGAATCGCCTTGATACGATTCGAACTGAGCTCGACCGAATCGATGAAAGCCGCCGACGAATCGACGACGCCTTTCTTGATATCGAGGAATTTTTGACGGAAATCCAAAACGAACGCGTCCGAAACGACCGCGATGAAAGACGGCGTTCTGGAAGAGATTCCCGAAAGGCTAAACGAAAACGAAAACGCAATAACTAGGTCGTTTAGAGTTATTGCGACTCCCCCAAGAGGATTGCCCCCGTGACGACCACCGGCCAAAAGCTTATCTTTCAGGCTGCTCTTACATCAGTCCCAGAGCAACGGCAGGCTATTCTCGAAAAGCTACAAGCTGGCGATATTGACGTTGGTTTTGAAGCGCTCGACAATCTTCTTCGGCAAGCGAATATTTCTCAGCGTCCCCTTCTAAGCGATTTGGCCTTACGCCTCGTAGAACTCGGCGTAGAGGAACGGTTAAACAAACACTTAGCGGCTCTCTTGCTCGACGAAGAAGTGCAGGTACGCAATGTGTCGTGGTTACTCTGTGAGCTCGATGCCCCATTTGAAGTCCCGCACATCGATCGCATACTTTCATCGACCGATCCCGATGTAATTCTTCCCTACCTCTTTCGGGTGGTTAAAAACGATGCCTGGAGTGATCTGCTCTCCGCATTAGCAAACGAGCATCCCCACCAGCGAGTTCAACTCTGGACCAAATACCTCAACGAATATCTCGAATCTAAGGATACAAACAAACCGCCCTTCTACCTACTTGAACTCGACAAACTCAGTGACCCTCATGTCGACTCCTGGATTAACTGGCAGCTCGATGACGGCTTCTATGATGCAAATATTCTCGCCGTTTGTAGCGACCGAGAGGATAGTAAATATTTCCACCAACTATGGGAGCGGATTTGGGAGCGGCCCAAACACAAAGACCTTGCGGTCCGAACGTTGACCGTAACCGCAGCACACCTCCGAGCCCCTATTCCCCAGCTATTCACCGAAGCGCTTGAATCAGACGACGAGGAGACAAGACTTCAGCTCGCGAAACGTCTGGCCCAGACGTGCTCGAATAAAGTATTCCAAAAGGCGAAGTCTCTGTGCAGCGAGGGCAGCTCAACCGACAAAGAACTGGGCATCATGATTCTTTCCTACTTCGGATCACCGTGGCACCCAGCGCGACCAGAGTGCGTTCAAGTCGTTCTAGACGCGCTTAATGATGAAGACCACGATATCCGAAGCCGCGCGATTGATTGTCTCTTTTCAACCGAACGCGAACGTATGGAGAAAGCGGCAACGAACCTCGCGCCAGACGCGGTTACATCAAGCGGAGTACGCGAGACCTGGGATATGATTGCCGAAGAGCCGCTGGACGCTCACCAAGGTTCCCGCCAAGACCTCCATGAGGCTTTCGCTGACCGCCTTCCCAAAAAGCGCGAACCTAAGCCCGAGACAGAGAAGACCGAGCAAGGTTACCGTCAGCCACAGGCTTCTAAATCGCGCCATAAAGGCAAAGCCCCTCCTCCAAACCGTCGACCTATCCTCATTGCACTCAGTATTGTCTCGATATTAGCCCTCACGGCGCTGCTCTCCTATGGACTATGGCCCCGAGAAGTCGAGATGGTCCCCAGCGTTATGTCTGCGAGAACTTTAACGCCCAAGGTAAAGGTTGAAGTGGAAGAGGATGATGGTACCGAACCGGAGAGTGATGCTGAGGGCATCGGAGATGCCGTCGAAGGACGTAGAGCAGCTCAGCTTAGCGCCACTATGCAACAACCGCATGATAAGCTCATGCTCGAGAGGTCTGAGTGCTGGTATCTCTACCACCGCATGGCACCGGTTGACTCAGCTCAATATGTTTCTCAGGCACCGGTTCCCAACGGCCCCGATGATCCAAATTGGGAACTCTATACCACGCATCTACTGAAATTTATCGACAACGAACTCTCCAAAGGGATCTTCAACCGGTCAAGCGAATTTCTCATGACCATAGCCAGTCTGAATCCACCGCTGGCAGACCAGCTCATCTCAGCGATCATAGCGGAAGCAGGTATTTTCGACCGAGATGACTTTGCTGCAGCACTTGTCCAAGGTGGAGCGCTCGATACACCGAAGCTTCTTGTGCATCCCTCACTTCCAAACCTCTCTTCGCAAGTTCGTCAACAGCTTGCGAACGAGCTCTTGAGCGGATGGAAAACCAACGAGGAATTGGCACTATCCCAGTACCTCATGTCTATCCAATAGGGTCAAAACTTTTTTAAAACCGTCCAGTTTTTTTGAAACGGCCTGAGGATATTGAAATCACTAAGGTTTTGAATCTGCGCGCGACCGATGAATTCTCATTATCAGTATATTGCCACTTCAACTAACCCCTCATCTGTGAGCTAAGTCACCGATTCAAATTGGCACGAACCTTGGAAGTATTCTGAATGGTCACCCGGATATTTAGGGCGGGACATTCAACTGAAGAATTCGAACCAAGGAGTCGATCGTGATGCGCTCTACCAATCTCAAGCCCCTGCACACCTCGGCTGATGGACGCGACTATGTGCAACAAGCCGTGACGCTTCCAACCAAACTCCAACGGACGCAGGCCTTGAGAGCTCTTAGCGCATCTCACATCAATGTATCGCTCGATGTCCTTGAACGCCTCTTGAAAGGCGACAACATCTTTCACCGCGAGTCGGCCCTAGACTTAAGCCAACGCATCATCGAGCTGCATCGCAAAGACCTACTGACCGCACGGGTTCAGTCCCTCTTTGCAAAGTCATCATTTCCATTGCGAAATATTGTTTGGCTTGCATGTCAAATCGGCATTGAGATTCCTGAAGATACGGTATTGAGAATTTATACCCACTCAGACCGAGAAGCAGTCCTTCCGTATCTCTTTCATCTCTACCATAATCGCAAATGGTCCTCTATCATCGAAAATCTCTTTGTTCCTCATCCAGATCTTCACGTCAGATTGTGGACCCAGTATTTCTCAAAACTCAACAACCATTCCGCCCTCGCGTGTGGATACGAGAATCCTCTTCTCGAATTACACAGATTGGAAGACGCGCGGGTCAACAACTGGATCGAGTCGCAGGTTGACTCTGGAAATTACGACGATGATATCCTCAAAGTGATCATCGAAGCACCCAACGGACAGTTATACGAATCTCTGTGGAATGCGGTATGGAAGCACGCGAAACATCAAAGAAACGCACTTTTGGCCTTAGATGCCACCATCCCCTACGATGAGACCCCGACTGAGGTCTTATTTAGACGAGCCTCTTCAGCAACAAGTCACGCAAAACGCTCTGCCTATGCAGCGAAACTCGCACAACGTGCATCTAAGGTTGTCTTTCATCAGGCCAACTCACTTTGTCAGAGTTGGGATCCTGACGCGCGGCTCCTCGGCGTTCAGATCTTAAGTTCTTTTGGCTCTCCGTGGCACTCAGCAAGGGCCGCGTGTACCCGCGTTCTTCTAGAACGTCTCAAAGACGACGCGATGAAAGTGAGAAAAGCCGCGGTCGCTGGATTAACGACTTCGGAGAGAGCCCGGATAAGACGCCACACAAGCGAAGAGCTATCTGACCACGATCTGACGCAACTCAATCGTGCATGGGAGTGTCTCGTTACGACCCGACCATCAGAACTCGCAACAACCATTCCCCTTCCCCAGAGTGTAGCAAATCGACAATCTTGTCTCCGCAGTCTTAGAATGCCGCAAAGACTCGCAGAACCCTTAAGATCGGTCTTGCAGGGCAAACCGAGGATCTCAAATTCAACGCGCCATCCACCAACCTTTGAACAAAAGCGAAAGCGTCATTGGAGCCACCTTCTATCGGTCTCTCTCTCCATTGGGCTTCTCGTAACTGGCCTCGCTACCAGCGGTAAGACAACCAAGTTACAAGAGAGGGAGCATCCCTCGACATCACGACGGGTGAAACCAGAGAAGCTTAGAGCTTCTGGTGATGCAACCAGTACGCTTTCACTGAGGAGAGCTCATAGCGAGGTATTACTGAATCGTAGCGATACGTGGTACCTCTACCATCGCTTTCCGACCATGGCATCTGCAGCATATATTGCGCGTGGCCCGACTCCCAGCGATCGGAATGCGCCGGAATGGAAACTTTATTCAACTTGGCTACTTCGGCTTTTGGAGTCTGAGGCCAGCACAGGCAAGCACCATCGGGTTGCCCAGTTTCTCTCAGGCATACTCAACCGGAATCCCGACCTGGCAAACCTGCTTATCGCGCACTTGGTGACAACAGTTCAGCCAACCCACCGCGATGATCTCGCGAGCGCTCTGCTTCGTGGAGGCTTAAAAGACAAGCCAGTTAAGCTTCATCCCGCGATGCTCCGACTCGCAACGCACCCCCGTAAGCTCGTAACCCGAGCTCTCACCAACGGATGGCAAACCACCCACGAAAAATCGCTTCTCGCTCAACTTAGGCGTCTACCAAAAGCGCCTCAATAAGAGCCGCTATGGATACCGCGTTGTCCAGATGACACGCGTGTCCCGCACCCGTGATCAATTCATGAGACCAATGGGAAGAGAGCTGAGCGAGTTCCTTACCGAGGGCAATGTATTTCGAGTCGTGCTCGCCGGCTGCCCAAGTAATTCGATGCGGCTTTGTTCGTAGGGGCTCCTTGACGTCCGGCATGCTACCAGAACCCAAATATCTCATGGCCCAAGCGAGACCCTCGACGGTAAGCTTCCCTCGCCCCGACTCGAGCCGTGCGACTTCCTCATCACTATCGAGGACGCTACGTTTAAGAAGCGGTAAAGCCCCCCAACGGCGTCGAAACTCTTGCATTGTCTCATTTTGAAGATTGCTGGACTGTTCCAAGTCCCAACGTCGTCTCGCATCCCGTTCCCGAAGCTCTAAACCAGTATGCCCTCCTAAAACGAGCGCATGCTTCGGGCTATCCAGTTGGCTTAAGGCACCAACTAAAAGTCGGCCGCCCATAGAATATCCGACCGACAAAGAGCTTTGGTCTAACCAGCCCCCAAGCGCACGTGAAATCGACGCCCAATCACCTTGTGGCTTTCTGTTTTGGGGACCATGGCCGGGTATCTCGATCAGGGCCGCCGGACGCTGCGGACCAAGCTGTGTAAGAACACGGCACCAATCCCACGGAGCACCCGCAAATCCATGGATAAATAAGGCCCACGGTGCCTCACCACGCACGAAGCCAGTCACGCCCCCCAACTCCATCTGTCGCCACTTCATCTAAACCACTCCATCGAAAATTTTGGTGCATGCGCCATTTTTTTCACAACCACTTTTGTTATAGGTTTAAGTCGTTGAACTTATGCATGGGAGGATCGACAGCCGTGCTGCGCAACTCAAACGAGGTTGTAGCCTCTTTTCTCGATTCGATAAACGCGCTTTGCGGCGGGAAATCGGCATCGCTTTACATCCCTCCATCTCTCGGAAGCAGAGCGGAGGCCAGCATTGTCTCCCTCGGGTCCAATCTACTCACGGCGAGTGAGTTCTACAACTTCACCCGCGAGTCATTGCCTCGCTTGTCCCCGATGGCGAAGGTGGATGACTACGCCCTCTACACGCTCGAAGAAGTGGGAGCCACGCTGATCCCACTCATGTCACCGGGGCAGCGTCTTGCAGCCTCAGCCACCCATATCGAGCGTCGACGAGGGTCCGACGGCGACATTCGTCCAATTCCTCTCCTACTGCTGACGTCGCTTCCAACTGAACTCAATACCCTGAAGCCTCTCCTAAAAATGGGTACTTCGCTATGCCGCGCCATTATGCGTTTCGGTGCCCTCTTAAGCGATCCTGTTACCGGCCTGGCTGGACGAGCGTCTCTCCTTCAACACCTCGAAGACCTCACCGCCAACACCGATAAAAAATCACATCACTCACTTGTGCTCCTTAGCCCCGATAACTTTTCTATGATCAACGAGCTGCGCGGACTCAAAACCGGGGATGCGCTCATCCGTGAAACTGCCCGAGCAATTGTCGCCGCAGTCGGAGATGACGGTCTCGTCGTTAAATATGGTGGTGTTGTTTTCGGCGTCTTACTAATCGGCATCGATGATCGCCGCGCCAACCAACTCATCTCGAGTCTTCATCAAACCTTGGAAGATATAGAATTTCTTGAGGGTGCTCACCGGCTCCGGTTTTCAATGGGTGCAATGGGCTTTACGACCCAACAGAAAGATTTGAAAGCACCCTCACCGGTCGAACTTATTCAACGCGCGAATGCTGCGCTCAATGCCGCAAAGCGGGCCGGTGGATCTCAAGTAAAACACTGGCGTCCCCAGCATGCGAAATCCAACGCAACCGACGACCAGTTAACCGGAATCTTTACTGGAACGATGGGTAAAGATTATCGAAACATGGTCTTATTATGGGACCTAATCGGGCTGATGGCTACATCGGAAAATCTCGACCTCTTTGCCGAGAGATTTATTGAGGCAATTCAAGGCGCATTTCGCACCGAAAGTCTCGTCCTTTGCTTTCAAGAGGAGAGTAACTCGGAGATTCGGCCTTACGCTGGCAATTTCCTCCATGAGAATAAACGTCGTACCTTCCTCACAGCCCGGGATGAGAGTCTACCAAGGACTTTGACCACAATAGAACTTGATACCCTGAAGAGGGCTCAATCTGAGTCTCGCGTACAGTTATCGGATGGCAGCGGCGAAGCGGTCGAACGCAGTTCGCTATCGGAAGCCACGATTGTGGCATTACCCCTTACGACTCAAAAGCGAACAGTTGGTACCTTACTACTTTCGAATCAGTCAGAAGCTATCCGACTTGATTCTGCAGACCTCCACTTTCTAGAGGTTGTAGGCAACCAAATTGCTGTCGCAATCGACCGAAACCTTCTCGCTGTCGAAGAGCGGAAACGACAGGAGGTCGCACGGCTTCAGCTACGCGACGAAGTCAATGCGCTCAGGCATGCGCTAGGTCAATCGCAACTTGTTCATGCATCCCCGGTGATGGCGGACATTTTAGAAACAGCGAAACGCGTAGCAACCACCGATGCCACGATCCTAGTAACCGGCGAAAGCGGTACCGGGAAAGGGGTTCTCGCCCAGGCGCTCCATAATATGAGCCCCAGGTCCGAACGCCCGCTGGTACTTGTCGACTGCAGTGCGATCACTGCCACCTTGATCGAAAGTGAACTCTTTGGTCATGAGAGAGGAGCCTTTACCGGAGCGGACAAGAAATACTCCGGACGGTTGGCAGAGGCCGATGGCGGCACGCTCTTTCTTGATGAGATCGGCGAACTCCCATTAGAGGTTCAAAGTAAGCTCCTGACCTTTGTTCAAGATAAAGTTTATAAATCGGTTGGCTCAAATGAGCAAAGGAGCGTGGACGTCCGCATCATCTGCGCAACCAATCGCAATTTGAATCAGGACGTAGAAGACGGCAAATTTCGCCGAGACCTTTTCTATAGGATTAACGTATTCACCCTTGAACTTCCGAGGCTCAGGGAACGTCCAAGAGATATCCCACTTCTCGCCCAGTACTTTATCGAGAAATTCAATATCCAATATCAAAAAGGGATTCGTAGTGCGAGCGGTCCCGCCCTCGAAGCGATGCTTCGGTATAGTTGGCCAGGTAATATCCGGGAGTTGCAAAACTGCATCATGCGAGCAGTCATTTTAGCCCAAGGTAACCAGCTCGAAGTCGAAGACCTTGCACTTGATCCGAGCGCTGAATCTAGCTCGGCAGTGGGGCAACCAGGGGTTAGAACTGTGAATCCCGCCTTCTCACAGCGAGACCCCTTTGAATCAACGCTTGAACTATTGCTCGATGCATATGAGGCAGGGTCACTTCCCCTCACCCCGCCTTGCGGGCACTGGCTAGAAGATGCTCTCGTAGCAGCAGCATTCGAAATTTCGAATCAAGTCGGCCGGCAGGCAGCCACCCGCCTGGGCATACCACCAACGACCATCCGCCGGAAACTCAAAAGCTTGAGCCAGCCCGGTTCAATGATGCGTCTGCAATTTGATGCGTGGAAGCCGGTCGAGGAACAGCTAAAAATCGAAGTTCAACAAAGCAGCGAGGTCGCGGAATCGGATTTACTACTGATGTATCGCGAGCGTTTACTTGGATTAGTTTACCGTCGATTCGGCGAGAAGAAATCGGTGTGTGCGGACCTGATGGCCTGCTCCGCGCCAACGCTCAACCGTTGGTTGGAAGCGCTTAACGCCGATTGAAGAAAATAAGGCTGGTCATCTCACGAGCGTAGTCTTTGTCCGAACCCCAAAGCTCTCGACCAAGTTCCGCCATTGCATTGCGCACCATAACATCCATAACGATATGCAAAATTGCGGTGCGGACTGGAATATCGTCGGGCAATTGATGCGCGTCTTTCGATGATTCGATGAACTTTACGACGAAATCCACGATTGGCATAACGTGCTGAACAATCAGGTTACGACCGCGCTCACCAGGTGAGATTACTTCGCGAAGAAGAATTGCTGACAGATTCGAATTCTTCGCGATGAAATCTGCGTACGCGCCCGTAAGGCCAACCATCGTTTCTTCAAACTCAGGCTTCACAATCGCCTGACCAACGAGATCACGCTGAAGACGGCCGAGCGCATCGCGAATCACCGCATCGTAAAGCGCTTCTTTTGTTGGGTAATGATAAAGCAAAGATGGTCGGGTAATCCCAACGTCCTTCGCGATGTCTTGAAGTCGAGCCGCTTCGAAGCCTACACGCGCAAAGTGTGATTCTGCCGCCTCGATCAGCCGAGTCGCGGTCGCAATATCCCTGTCACTCTTCTTCGGACGTCCCATTACCTACTCCCGTCATCAATAGACTCTGAAGTAGACCCTATATCTACTCACCCGTAATGACAATGATATCTACTCAAGTGTACGTTTTTTTTCGATCAGCTGTAGAGTACGACCACTAGGCTTCCAATAAAGCCCAAAACAACCGCAACCCATTGGTGTGACGACACTTTCTCTTTGAGAATAAGAGCGGCGAGTACAACAGTGAAAACAGTACTTGTCTGATTGAGAGCCGCCGCTGAGCTCGCTGCACCATACTTGAAGCCTCCAAGCCAGAAGATGAGCGAGAGATACGTACCGACGAAGGCACCGGGTACAGCGTATTTCCACCCCAGTGAGGGTCTCAGTGCCGCCAGCCATTCTCGCCTTACCTCGGAGCGCCAACCACTGTAGATAAGGCCACCCGCGATTCCACCCAAGAGCCTGAGCTCAGTGCTCCACAAGAGATCGGCGCGCTCAATCACTGGCTTAACCACAACGACCGCGATCCCCATGAACACGATCGACCCGACACCCAGGGCCAGCCCCTCGATCAGGTCCTTCCGAGCCAAAGCGTTGGTCCCCTCAGGCTTACTTCGCTCCAGCAGCACGATACTTCCGACGATCAAGCCACACCCCGCGAGAAGCGACAGCCCGAGCACCTCATCGAGAAAAATGCCGGAAAATAGGATGACCACTGGGCTATACAGGCACTCAACTATTGCAGTCTTCGACGCGCCCAGTCTCTGAAGACATTCAAAGAACATCGTATCAGCGACCCCAATTCCCAGCGCTCCACTCACCACCATCAAGGCGATGGCCTCGGGTTCCAGCTGAAGAGCCCCCCAACGCCCTGAAAGCACCAGGGTGAGTGTCAGACAGATGATACCCACGATATTTTTGAAGAAATTGAGTGCTGGCGCGGAGAAATACGATTGGCTCTTACGAAACCAAACGACTCCAAGGGCCCATGAAAACGCAGTCGCGAGGGCAAAAGCATCCCCTAGGTGTTGCTGAAGCATAGTCATGCGCCCGAGATAACCGTTAGAGAGCACAAATGACACTACGAAATGCGCGTATATTGCGACGACCTCACAAGGTTGTGTTATGAAGGTAATGCTAGAGAGGCGTGGTAGGGATCGCGCAGGGAGAAACGCCAGAATGCTCACGACGTTAGAAGAATTGCAGGACGATACCTCGTACTTCGTGTTGATCTGTTCTACACGACGTCGGCGGGCCTATCAGGAGGTCCTGGACCAATCTAGCCATCCCATCGTTGTCGTAGATACTCCCGAAGAGGCACTGAGGCAGGTCGTTCGTCGTCCTCCAATCGCCGTGATTGTCGATATGATCACCGGGATGCGCGCCGGCGCGTCAAATACCAGCCTGTTGGTACTCTACAATCTCGAGCTCGCCTGGCCTGTTGTTCGCGGGACCACAAAGCAGAACGAGCCGATCTCCATCGTCGCAACCTCTCCTCAACGGACCGCGCCATTTGTCGAGGCACTCGACAGCATGGTCAAGGGAATAGACGAATGGACCGCCCCAGCAGCTCCACGACGCTACATCAGACAAGCAATCCAGTGTCGAGCGCGGGTCTTACCTGAGGGCGAGGAACGATGGTATCGGGGAACAATTCTCGAGCTTAGTGCTGGTGGTTGCTACATGGTCACCTACGACACGATAGCACAGGATACGCAGCTCGAAATCGAGGTCAGAGATATCGGTGATACGCTTGCGCATCTTCGCGGACGGGTCGTTTGGTCACGTAATTGGGAAGAGTCCACACAGCTGCCAGGCATCGGTATCGCATTCGATGAAAGTACTGTACCAGAGGCTCTGAAGGACTTTCTCGGTACTTCCTTCACCGGCGAGGGCTAATTCCTCGACATCCTTCATCTTATCACTATATTGGGTGGACAAATCAGGCTTTGCCTGCGATACGGGTCCAAGCGGTCGATTGAATGATCGCTGCGCGCCGAAAAAACCTATGCGCGAGCAATAATCTAGTGCTATTACTTGCATTTTCGTAAATCCCTTCCCTTCGCCCGGAGCATCGATGAAATCAGATACTAGCTCGAAGAAGAAAAAGGCTGCCGACGAGTCGCAAACCATGAACGAAGATCTCGAGGCCCTTAGCCTCGTCATGGACGACAATTTCGGCGACATTTCTGACCTCATCAAGAGTAAGGACTCGACGAAAAAGCGCGCAAGCAAAGCCAAGAACGGCAAGTCAAATGACCCTGTTCACCAGCTTATGGTCAAAGCCAAACGTACCGGCAAGCTGAAGCTCGACGAGGTAATCCAACTCCTCGAGGACGAAGACGATTTCGAAGCCCGCCTCGCCTCGGTCCTCGACACTTGTGAACAAGAGGGCATCGAGGTTCGCGATACCGGGAATATGCCGAGTATCGTAGATAACGAGGGAGGCCCAACCTCGCGTGCATCCAAGAAGGGTGCCGCAGCCAAACGTCCTGAACGAGAGCTCTCGACCGACCCTGTTCGTATGTACCTACGGAAGATGGGCTCAGCCCCACTACTTGACCGTGAAGGTGAAGTTGAGATCGCCAAGCGAATCGAAGCGGGTCAAATTGAGATGCTTGAAATCGTCAGCAACTCACCCGTCGCAGTCCAGACTATTCTCGACCTCGCATCCAAAATTGAAGAAGGTCAAGTCCGACTCGGTGAGGTCATCTCGGACTACGAAGA
>JAYYQC010000345.1:0-16938 GCA_036128675.1 Myxococcota bacterium
GCGGTCAACGCCTTTTCGCCTCCGGACATCAACATGACATTCTGAAGCTTTTTACCAGGAGGCTGCGCGATGATATCGATGCCACACTCCAGAAGGTCTTCGGCATTGGTGAGTTCGAGGCGCGCCTGGCCTCCCCTAAAGAGCCGGGGGTAGATCTTCTGAAACATCTCGTTGACGGAGTCGTAGGCCTTGCGAAATCGCTCGCGACTAGAACGATTTATTTTTTGAATCGCACGTCGCAAATTCTCGAGCGCCTTTTCCAAGTCTTCGCGCTGTGCATTCAAGAACTCATAACGAGATTTGACCTCTTCATGTTCCTCGATAGCGGTTAAGTTGATCGCGCCCATCGATTTAATCTGGCGATCGAGTGTCTCGACTCTCTGGATATCATCCACCGATGGTGCCTCGGTTTGACGGTAATCATTGAGGACATTGCGAAGTTCGACATCGTGACGCTCAGATACCCTTACAACAATGCGCTCCTCATCCATCGCAAACTGCTGAAGACCAGTCTTTAAATCGTTGAGTTTTTGACCGACATCACCCAACTGATGACGTTGAAGACGCAACGCTTCTTCTCGCGACGAGATAATTGTACGCTGCTCATCGTAGGCCTGTCGGCTCTGACTTAGGACCGCTCGTAGCTCTTCGGCATGAGCAATGACATCATCTATCCGACCCTCTCCATCAAGAAGTTGGTCACTCAACGCACCAATCGAAGTCTCACAATGGGCCAAGGTCGCTTTTGCACGGTCTACCCGAAGAACTTGTTCTTCACGACTTAGCGACAATCGCTCAAGTGCGTCGCGTAGGGACTTAATACGTTGATCGCGTCCAGCAATTTGAACCTTTAACGAGGTTAACTGTTGAGACTTTTCTTCCAGTTCTTCGGAGATGAGGCCACGGCGTTCCCCGAGAGCTTGAAGTCCGGCCTCATGGTCTCCCCGGGCAGCCTCTGCCGCGTTGGCTGCTTCCTCAGCCTTAACGAGTTCCCCGGTGAGGGTCGACTTATCCTGTGTACGCTGTTCGATCGAAAGCGTCAGGAATTCGTGACGTTCCTTGGCCCGACGTGTCTCCAGTGCTGCGGACTCGACGTCCTTCTTAATTGCGGTCAGCTCTAAATCGTTGCGTCGTACTTCATGGTCGAGTTCTTCACACTGACGAACAAACTCCTCACGGGCTCGCTTCAGTTCGTTGACTTTGGTTTCGGCGATCTCAACCTCTTCGGTGAGTTGCTCGACTACTGACTCAAGCTCACGCATCTCGCGTTGCTGGGCCAAGAGCCCGCCGCCTTCGCCAGCCCCCCCTACGACAATGCCGTTGCCCTGAACAACATCGCCTTCCACAGTCACAAATCGAGCATGGGTTGGCGCGGCTTTCGCGCTACGGTGCGCTTCATCGAGGCTCTCCACGAGAAAAACATCACCTAAGAGGCTTTCCCGAAGTGCTTCATAGCCTTGCTCACAACCTACGACACTTGTCGCCCGAGTGAGCGTATCCGCTTGATAGGACTCAGTCGCTTTTGCGCTTTCGACTGAAACAAAACCACAGCGACCGTTTCCCGCGTCTCGAAGTTTAGCAATCGCAATTTGGGTAGCGCTATCGCTTTCTGCAACAAGGTATTGCAACCGCTCTCCAAGTACAGATTCGATGGCAGCTTCGTAAGCCTCCGGCACACGCAAGAAACCGACCAAGGGCCCCAGAAGGCCCATGTCATGACCACCTTCAGTCATCAGTGCCTGAACACCATCTGAAAAGCCTTCGAACCGCTTCGCGATCTCTTGCAACGAAACGAGTCGCGACCGCTTTTCCGTCAAAGCAACACGCGTCTTATCGAGCATCACGGTCGTCGTCTGAAGTTCAGATTCGCAATTTACACGGCGCTCAGTCGTATCTTCGAATGCGCCCCGCGCATATTCCAGACGTGCTTCCACACGTTCTCGCGCGTCCACCAAGGTTGTTTCGCGCTCAGTCGCTACTTGTAGCAACGTCGTCGCTTCCGTAGCTTCTTGGGCTGCGCGCTCTAATTGGGCTAAGACCTCTTCAAGTTGTCGGCTTAAACTGGTGGCATGCGCGCGCTGCTGAGCAGCCATTTGCACTTCATGCAACGCTTGAGACCTCAATGATTCAGACTCCCGTTCGATGCGCTCCAGCGTCTCTTGGAGAGTCTCAACTTCCGCTTCTAGATACTCCAGTCGACCACTCTCGCCACCCGCGGAATCCTCAAGCGACTCAAGTTGACTTGTGAGCGACGAACGTTCTTCACCTTCCCGCCCCAATCGAGCGGATGTCTCGTTGATCTCGAGGCTTGCTTCTTCCATACGCTCCATCAGCTGGGTTCGCTGAGCCGCCCAACTATCGAGGTCGCGCTGAAGGGCGACTACCTGAACATCCGCCTCGTTACTTCGGCGCTGATGGACTTGAATCTCTTCTTCCCGTTCCAAGAGAGCCAGCTTCGAAGCCTCGAGATTTGCCTCCATCGACGCGATGTCGCGTTGTACATCACCACTTCGTTGGGTCTCCTGCTCAACCAACTCAAGTGTCGACTTCTTCTGCTCTTCAAGCTCGAAGAGCTGGTGGGCTGCGGTCAGGAGATCGAGTTCACGAATCTCGGCTTTGAGTCGCTTGTAACGCTCGGCCTTCTTTACCTGTCGTTCGAGCGACGCGAGCTGCCGCTCTAGCTCAGCAATAATGTCCCGAACGCGTTGCAGGTTTTGACTCGTCGCTGCCATACGTCGCTCGGCGGTTTTCTTCCGCTGCTTGAACTTCGTGATGCCTGCGACTTCTTCAATCAGGCCTCGACGGTCTTCGGGTCGAGAATTCACGATAAATCCGATACGGCCCTGTTCGATGATGGAATATGCACGGGTACCGACACCGGTTCCGAGAAAAAGGTCGGTAATGTCGCGAAGCCTCATCTGGATGTTGTTGATCAGGTACTCACTGGTGCCGTCACGGTGAAGTCGACGGGTAATCGAGATTTCACTGTAAGCTGCATATTGAGGGGGAACGTCGCCGCCTTCGGTATCGAAGGTGAGCGTTACTTCGGCCATGCCGAGTGGGCCTCGGCTATCGGAGCCCGCGAAAATAACATCCTGCATCGCACGCCCACGAAGGTGCTTGGCGCTCATTTCGCCCATGCACCAACGGATCGCGTCGATGATATTACTTTTCCCACAGCCATTCGGACCGACCACGCCAGTGATTCCCTTACCAAAGTGAATCCGTGCTGGATCAGCAAACGATTTGAAGCCGTGAATTTCGAGCCGTTTAATGCGCAAGGCCGAATTCCCCTCCTACTTATGTAAGCTATTCGAAGTAACAGTGAGCGCTTTGTAGTCGCAAGCGATGATCTGCTTCCCTGGGTGGATCACACGATCACAAATGATCGTCTCTCAGGCGGCAAGGCTTCCGCGCATCCCATCGATCGCCTCGCGTAGGGTCGCGAGATCTCCACTTCCTCCGGTAAACCGCTCGCTGATGAACCGCCGCCACCACTTTCCACGACGCTGCCCCGCGAAGAGTCCGAGCATATGCCGCAAGATGTGAAACACGCTTCCACCCGCTCGAACATGTTCTTCGATATACGGAATCATGCGCTCGACCGCATCGAGTCGTGTCAGACAAGGCGCAGAATCAGCCCCGTACCAAAGTGTATCGACGTCATGGAATAACCAAGGATTTTCGTAGACTGCCCGCCCAATCATCACTGCATCAACGTGCTCCAGATGTGAGGTCATTGACTCGATGGTCTTAATCCCACCGTTGATCTCGATCTCCAGGTCTGGACGAACCCGCTTGAGCTCATAAACCTCATCGTATCTCAGCGGCGGTATCTCGCGATTCTCCTTGGGGTTGAGCCCCTGAAGCCATGCCTTCCGGGCGTGAACGCTGAATCGGTCGGCCTTGGCCTTCGAAACGATATCGACAAAGTTGAGCATATCCTCATATTGGTCGAGGTCATCTACACCGATGCGATGCTTCACTGTAACGGGGATTCTCACCTCCGCCTTCATTGCAACGACGGCTTCGGCTACCCGCTCCGGTCTCTTCATCAAACATGCACCGAATTGACCGTTCTGAACCCGATCACTTGGACAGCCAACGTTTAGGTTTACCTCATCATAGCCAGCATCTTCGGCCATCCGAGCGCAGAGGCGTAGCTCGTTTGGGTCATCACCACCAAGCTGCAGTGATATTGGATGCTCGTCGGCGTGGTACCGAAGAAGGCGCTCGCGCGGCCCATGAATCAAGGCACCTGTGGTCACCATCTCCGTGTAGAGAAGCGCATGCTTTGAGATCCCCCGCATGAAATAGCGGAAATGTCGGTCGGTGCGCTTCATCATCGGCGCTATGCTGACAGGGTGTCGGGAAGCCATGTGTCCCGCTACCGACTATTAAGCGTTTTGTAAATGGTTCTCCCCTTCGCAAAACCGTGGTAGGAGCGCCAAGCAATGCGAGTGATCTCAGGTAAATTTCGCGGTCGCCCCCTCCAGGTTCCCGGTGGTAACGGTGTACGCCCCACGTCTGACAGGGTACGAGAGGCTCTTTTTTCGGTCATTTACGAACGACTTGAGGGTGCACGGGTCCTCGACCTCTTCGCCGGTGCAGGCAGCTTGGGCATCGAGGCACTCTCCCGCCACGCGACCTCAGCTCTCTTTGTGGAACCCAAGCGAGCTCATGTGAAGGTCTTGGAGCGGAATCTAAGCTTCGTAACCTCGGGCCATGAGCTATGGCCCATCAAAGCGGAGCAGGCACTCCAACGCTTGGCCCGCGAAGAGCGTCGGTTCGACATGATCTTTCTAGATCCGCCCTACGATACGAATCTACTCAAGGTGGCACTCGAAGGCATCGCGAAGCATGGGCTCCTCGCGGACGACGGTTGCATCATCTGCGAATTCCGCTCATCCTCTGAAGACAGAAGGTGGAGCGACGACTGGGATACGCTCTTTTCTCGACAATATGGCGAAACTACGGTGGCAGTCTTGGCGTCATCGACAGACGGAGGTTCCGAGGAACAATGAAGGTTGCGGTTTATCCGGGCTCATTTGACCCAATCACCAATGGTCACATCAACTTGATCGAACGCGGACTACTCATTTTTGACAAGCTCATCGTCGCAGTCGCGACGAACATCAAAAAGAAACCTCTCTTCGAGGCCGAAGAACGTATTGAAATGATTAAGAAGGCGGTTCCTTCCTCGAGAATCGAGGTCGATACTTTTCAGGGTCTCTTGGTCGATTACGCGAAACAAAAAAATGCACGCATCATCCTACGAGGCTTGAGAGCGCTCTCAGACTTCGAGTTCGAGTTTCAGTTGGCGCATATGAACCGTCGGCTCGGTGCCGACCTACCCGGCGGTGGCCTAGAGACGATGTTTATGATGACCGGCGAAGAACAGTTCTATGTATCGAGTAGCTTGGTACGAGAAATTGCAACCTTTGGAGGTTCGGTGACCGGCCTGGTCCCGCCTCACGTAGAAACTCGGCTTCATGAGGTCTTCAAACAAGACCAATGAGGGTCAGTGAACCACGCCGCTATGCATGAGCTGAACGGGCTCAATACCCATACTCCGAATCACGCTCTCCCACATTTTGTCGGGGTCTCGCATGTAGAGAACACCAGGGTCGGCGTGACAGACTAACCAGGCTCCCGAAGTAACCTCTTCCGCGAGCTGCCCTTCTCCCCAGCCCGCGTAACCCAGAAAAACTCTGAAGCGCGGAGGCGGCGTTTGAACAATCTGCTCAAGTGACTCAAGCGAATAGCTAAGCTTTACCTGCCCCATAACAGGCTCGGTCTCAGGCCCTTCATGGTCAGACTGATGCAGCAAGAAAGCGCGATCGGTTTGAACGGGCCCGCCCTGGTAAACTTTGTTTGAACTATCCCCGAAGAAATCGAGTGACTGACTCGCGCAGAACTCGCCCATATCAAGCTCGATTGGCCTGTTTACGACGATTCCCATCGACCCTTGCTCGCCATGCTCGACGAGAAGAACCACGGCTCGATGAAAATTCGGATCAACCAATTGCGGTACAGCAACCAGGAAAGCAGGCGATGAAAGTGTAAGACGCTCAACCATTAACTGAAAGCTTAGTGGATCCATGAGGCTCTTTCCATGTAGGCCCCCCGATCTTCACGAAATGCTTTTCTGGGTCATGATTAAAGGTCGCTGTAGGCATGATTTGAAATGACCTAGCAAAATCGGCGAGTATCCTAAGAGTCGACTGGGAGTTGTCGGTCAGAGACGCCAATGTAGGCGTGAACGAGTAAGCTGTTCTGGAAGGACGTGCGTGAAAACAACCCATAAAATTACCGCGGCCATCTTACCCCTAGCGATTGGATATGCGGGAACCTATGCCTATCAAGTCAATCTGGGGATCAATCAGGAAGCCAGTCTGATTCAGTCGTCAGACGTCCAGCTACCCGCTGCCCTGATCGGAAAAGATGTCCTTGTAAGCTTTGATAAGATGCAGAAGCTCTACCAGGATGCTGCAATCCTTGGCGACAGCGAACTGTCGGACGCGGCCATTGAAGAAGCGACCTCCACCAAGGAGGGCCTTGCGAAGCTTTCGATCATGGAAGGCCTTCGTGGCACTCGAAAGACGCAGATCAACGACGTATTGGTGCGTCTAAAGACAATCAGCCCCAAAGCAGAGGCCGTCTACGGCCAGCTGGCTGAAGGCGAGTTCTCTGACGAACTCATGGAGCAGTCAAAAGACCTCAACGAACGCCTCACAAAGATGCGACTCGATCTAGACGAGCTCGGAAAACAGCTTGCCACAGACATCCAAGAGCAGCTCAGCGAAGTTCGTTCTGACACCGCAAAGAGCCGCCAGCTTAGTGGTATACTCTTCGTTGTTGTCATCTTCGGTTCCATGACGATTCTCTTTTGGGTTATTTCGAACTATATCGCGAAACCTCTGGTTGCGATGGTCGACCGACTCAAAGACATCGCCCAAGGTGAGGGTGACCTCACACAGCGTCTCGCGGTCAACAGCAACGATGAGATCAGCGAGCTGGCCAAATGGTTCAACAGCTTTCTTGAGAAGCTCCAAGGAATCATCGCGGAAGTCGGTGACACCACCCAAGACCTCACAAACAACGCGGGAACCTTGGCAGACACCTCGCAAAGCATGAACTCAAGTGCTGCCAAAACGTCGCAGCAAGCCACGATGGTCGCTGAGGCAGCCAATGACGTGAGCGACAACGCCCAAGCTGCGGCTACCGGTGTTGACGAAATGGGGATCTCCATCAAAGAGATCGCCCGTAGCGCAAACGATGCCGCGATGGTTGCAACCAGTGCGGTTGATGTTGCCAACAAGACCAACGCGACAGTTGAAAAGCTAGGTGCCAGCTCGGTTGATATTGGAAAGATCATCGCAGTTATTACGTCGATTGCCGAACAGACAAACCTACTCGCTCTCAACGCAACCATTGAGGCGGCGCGTGCTGGTGATTCGGGCAAAGGCTTCGCAGTTGTTGCGAACGAAGTTAAAGAGCTCGCGAAAGAGACCGCCAATGCAACCGATGAGATCAGTCGGAAGATTCAGGCGATTCAGCTCGATGCAGATGCTTCGATGCAAGCAATCAGTCAGATCTCGGAGATTATCGCACAGATCAACGACTTGCAGACATCGATAGCAGGTGCGGTTGAAGAGCAAAGTGCTGTTATGGCCGAAATTGGCCGAAGTGTTGGTCTTGCCGCCGATGGTAGCTCTCAGATCGCCAACAACATTATGGGTGTCGCAACCGCTGCTGATGAAACGACCGACGGTGCAAACACCACCCAGAAACAAGCTGCAGCACTGAACGACATCTCCCGTCGACTTGAGAATCTGGTCGGACTCTTCAAGTATACCTAAAGTGGTCGCACGCGCGTTTCAGGCTACGCTTAGCCTGAAACCACTCAGCTTCAGATTTCTTAGAACTATCAATGAGACGTGAATCGATTGGAGGTCCTGCCTAAACCGGACCCCTGCAATCGGATGGGTCGCTCTTAGAGGGGACAGTTGCCGTTACGCTTCTCAGGCATGAGCTCCTTCTTACTGCTTGTTGCCCGAAGTGCCCGGTAGAGTGCTTGCCGTGTCTCAGAGGGCTCGATCACCGCATCCAAAAATCCACGCGACTCCGCAACACGGGCGTTCGCGAATTTCTCAGCATAATCGTCTTCGAGTTCTTTCGATGTTGCCACTGGGTCTTCCGACGCCTTCACGGTCTTTGCATGAAGGATCTGTACCGCGCCTGCAGCACCCATGACAGCGATTTCCGCTCGAGGCCACGCGAAGTTCATATCTCCACCAACATGCTTACTACTCATAACAATATAAGCGCCGCCATAGCTCTTTCGCATAATGACACTTAGCTTGGGAACCGTCGCTTCGCAGTAGGCATAAGCAAGCTTTGCCCCGTGATCGATAATTCCATTATGCTCCTGTTCTTTTCCAGGGAGAAATCCTGGAACATCAACCAACGTAATAATCGGGATACCAAACGCATTGCATGTGCGGACAAACCGTGCCGCCTTTCGCGATGCATCTATGTCCAGAACGCCAGCCAACACGATTGGATTATTCGCAATGACACCAACTGGAAAACCACCGAGCCGAGCAAAACCCACCACGACGTTACGAGCGAACCCAGAGCGCACCTCGAGAAAACTATCCTTATCGAAGATTGTTCCGATAACGTCGGCTACGTCGTATGGACGGTTTGCTTGCTTAGGAACAATATCCTCAAGCTCAGTGCAGCGACGCGTAGGTAAGTCATCGGTTGGCTCGAATGGTGGAAGTTCAAGATTATTGGATGGAAGGTAACTTAGGATTTGCCGAGCAGTCTCCAGGCCCTCGACCTCACTTCCGGCTAAGAAGTGCGCTACCCCACTCTTCTGCGTATGAACACGCCCGCCGCCCAATGTCTCGGTGTCGACTTCTTCTGACGTTACCGCCTGTACGACTTTAGGACCGGTGACAAACATGTACGATTTCTTGTCAACCATAACAACAAAGTCGGTAAGCGCAGGAGAGTAAACAGCTCCGCCAGCACAAGGGCCCATAAGCAGGGAAATCTGCGGAACGACACCTGAGTACGCAACATTTCGTCGAAAGATTTCGCCGTATCCTCCGAGCGCTTCAACACCCTCTTGGATCCGTGCACCACCCGAATCATTAATGCCGACCACCGGGCAGCCAGCTTTACCAGCCAAATCCATGAGCTTTACGATTTTCTGGGCGTGTGCCTCACCAAGAGACCCACCAAGGACTGCACGATCCTGCGAATACGCGTAAACCACGCTGCCGTTGATTTCGCCAAATCCACAGACGACGCCGTCACCGGGAATGACCTTCTTATCCATCCCGAATTCACGCGCTCGGTGATGAACATTGCGGTCGATTTCCATGAACGTCCCAGGATCGAAGAGCTGCTCTAATCTAGCTCGCGCGGTGAGCTCAGCTCCACGGATTGGCTTTTCAGTTTCCTCTTTCGCAACTTCAACTTGGCTCTTTAATACTTCAGCTGACACGTTTTTATCTCCCATTTACGAAGTGCTAACCGACCTTTTTGCTTTCGCCTAGGCTTCAAGGTTGCACATCTGTTTAATTCACCTTCTGCTAACGATTTCGCCACCTAGGGCTCACACGCTCGTCACTTCTTCGCCATCTTTAAACCGGACTATCGCCTCGACCCACTCTGGCCGACGCTCCACCGACACCTGCGGTCGCTTCGAGGCAAATGCGCCGGCCCAACGTTTCGCCTCATCTTTCAGAGCCAAACGCCAAGCGTCCCCGTCGCGAAGAACTTCCAGCTCTCTGAAATCAAAGCGTGCACCGGTTCCAATTGCCTTCATATACGCTTCCTTTACCGCCCACGCTGAGGTCAGGTACTCGGCGGCGCCGCCTGCCCAGGCCTCAGCCTCTTGACGCTCACCTTCGGTGAAGAACTGGCGTGACCATGAAGGATGTCTCTCGCTCACCTCTTCGATATCGATGCCGACCGATTCAAGTTCACCGTCAACCACAACGACGACCCAGCCTGCGCTGTGTGAAATTGACACAGAGACATCGCCTCTAATCTGACCATTTACCGCAACTCTTGGTCGTCCAAGCGTGTCGGGAATCAGTGAAATGTCTTTGAGTTCGACGTTCTCGCCTTGCCGCGCAAGGTATTTGGAGAGCATTGTCTTGCTAACCAGTCGGCCTGCAAACCACTCCTGTTTCCGCTTCTCGGTTTTGAGTCCCGAGAAGATTTCACGTTCTTTTGCACTCAAAGCATCATGTGCTCCGAGCTCATGATGGCTGAGCGCAGCTTCAACCACCTCATCGACTCTCTTACGCTGAATTTCTACAGTTTCGAGGGATTGAACAAACCATTCAGACTCCTCAAGCGGACGTAGCGTCGCACTTTGGTAGCCAGACATCTCAGAAAGAACCAAGCCTTGAGAGTCCACTCCCAAGAGGTCCCAGCCTTCTTTATCTGCACGCTCACGGCACACGACACTCGTAATCTTGCCGCTCTCATGAACCGTTAACCGTTGAATACTAGAAGGTAAGCCCATCGATTTGGCCGACAACATTTCTGCGAGACCCGCAAGCTGGAACATCGCCTCATGCGCCTGCGCGTCACTTCGCTGTACATCAATCGAGCTATCATCAAACCAGGCGCCACAGCGCTTCATCGGCGCTCGAAGTTCACCAGTCTGGCAGCTATCTGCTCGTTCCAAAACCTGGAATGTCTCTCCGTGAAAGTAACGCTGATAGATGTCCTCGGAGCCGATACTGCGATTCACATCTATCTGCGGTAAAATCGATGACGCTGATTCGACATCGCCAACAAGAGCACGCATCGAGAAGTGACGCTTATTCTGGACGCGGCCATTTTTTAAAGTTCGTACCGAACTCAAAGAGACAGTTAATTCCCGATTCTTTGTTGGCTCCGCTCCGATGGTGATCTCCACCGGCTCCATCCCAAAAAACTTCAGCGGCGCATGAAACGAGACATCTTCGACGACTGAAACCGATTGTCCGAGGACCGCCTCAGCATGCCGAAGCATCCATTCAATCCCGACAACACCAGGAAGAACCGGGGTACCGTTGATCGCGTGATCCTTTAACCCTCGACTCTGTCGTGGATCCACCTCGAAACACCACTGTGGGTGCACGGTCTCGGTCTCACGATGAGCGACGCTACACGGGTCCAAGTCTTCAAATCGCCCCAGCTCTCCGGCAACGAGAACCTCACCGACCTCAGAACTTAGCGCGAGAGCAGCACCGACAGATGCGCCAAGCTCAAGCGGCAGAAACTCAACGCCGGCTTTCTCCAACACCGCAGATGTTGAGCCACGTGTCGCCATGCCGGCTCCGGCCCAGGCGGTCCAATCGACACACAATGTATTTTCGTATTGCTCTGCAAGCGCGGCGAGCATTGCGTTGGCTGCCGCGTAATCGGTTTGCATCGCGTTACCAAACCGTCCGGCAACCGATCCCATCAGGATTGTCCGCGTCGGCTTTAGAGCTGAAAGAATCGTCTCGGCAGCTTTCACCTTAGCGTTTAGCGTGAGGTTCCAATCAGCTAGGGTCTTGGAGCCCGTTGGCCTTGAGATTTCCACCCCTGCACCATGAATCAAAAGATCAACCGGTTGTTGCGCATCTCTGAAAGCCTGAATCATCGAAGCAAGCTCGGAAGGATTCGAGACATCGCAATTTACGAATTCCACCTCAGCACCCGTCAGGCGCAAGTTTTCAAGACGCTCATGGATTTGAATACGTCGCTCTTCGCACTCAATCCAACGCTTCACCTCTACCGGCGTCGCACGATGACCACTGGCCTCAATACGCTCTTTTGCAAGGGCTTTTCGCCCCACGAGGTCTAAGCCATACAAGGCTGACTCATGTGGCGCGCACGGTGCTGTACGCCCAACCAGCATCAGCTTCTTGATCGATGCCTTCATCGCCAAGGAAGCGACGATTTCGTATGTTACGCCTGAGGTTCCGCCGGTCGCTACAACGAGATCAGGTCTGAACTTGGGACGCAGCTCACTCAGCTCCGAGCTGATACCGCGGCGTACAGCTCCGGAGGTCGAGAGTCCATAGGTTACTCCTGGATGTGGCGACCAGATAAGCCCGAGTGCTTTTCGTAACGACGCGATATCCTGATCGCCTGCCTGAACTGATACACATTTCACCGCCAAGCTCGGCCACTCTTTTGCGAGGCTCTTTGCCATTGCTTGAAGCCCAGCCTCAACCACCCAATCCTCAGCCGATGGCTCTGTGGATACAGCCAGCATCAGACCTAGATGTTGAACGTGACTGGATTGAAGCACATTACCCCGCTCGGTTAACCACACAAAGAGTTCCTCGAGCGACTCACGACGCGGCTCAACACAGATGAGCAACGAATGAGTCCCCTCGAAGTGCTTTGCTGAAATCTCGGCAAGCGGTGCTCTTGTGACAGAAGCTCCAAATTCTTCGATGATTTTCCCAGCTTTCATCATTGTGGGCGTTGCACGCCCAGTCAGGACTACTCGCTCACTCAGCAGAGAGGGCGAGGGCGCATCGGTCGCGAGGGGAAAAGCATGAACTCTTCTCGGGTGGAAAGGTCCAAACGAGCTTAAACCGCCATCCGGTGGTGACGGCTCAGTCCCTAAGCGCGTCGTCAGATAGGAGACAATTTTCTCGATTGTCGAGAGCTCTGACAGATCAAGTGATTCATCTTGAGATAGATTAAACTTCTCTCTCAAGATCCCCATCACTTCTGCTTGCTTCACTGTATCGATTCCGAGATCGGCTTCAAGCATAAGCGTTGGGTCTAGCTCCGCCGTCTCATAACCGGTCTCCGAAGCCAGGACTTGCGTTACAACGTCTAAGAGGTCGACTGAGATAGCTGTCTCGGTCGGTTCGGGCGAAACCTCACCGCCCACAGTGGTCAGGCTACCGGAGTTCTGGTCCACCCAAGCCGCAAGTTTGGATAATGTTGAGAGGCTCGCGAGTTCGACTTCAACATCGTCCTCAATCCCAAACCGTTCTTTGATCGCTCCCATGAGCTCAGCTTGCTTCACGGTGTCAATGCCCAGCTCAGCTTCAAGCTCAAGATCCGGCTCGAGTTCATCGATCGTATAGCCGGTAGCCTCCGCAACCATTTCCTGGATGAGGATAAGCATAGCAACGCCTTCAATTTTGCTCGGTCGAGGTGCCGATATCTGCTCTTCCACTCTGTGCTCGGAGACCACCGGGGCAACGTCTGCCGCGTCTTGACGATGTTGGTTTACAAATACAGCAAGCGCCTCAAGTGTGCTCAGTTCCGCGATACGCGCCTCGACGTCCTCGCCAATTCTGAATTCTTCGCGAAGTGCGCCCAGAAGCTCGGCCTGCTTTACCGTATCGATGCCCAGTTCCGCCTCGAGTTCCAAGGTCGGATCAAGCTCGTCGATCTCATAGCCAGTAGCAGACGCCACGAGCTCAGTGATTCGTTCCAGTGTCGAACCTGGCGCTTGCGTCACTTGATGGGACGTGGCTTGAGCTTCGCTGTTATCATCAAAAGACACACCTTGCGTTGTAAGCATCGCAACAATGTCGTTGAGCGTTTTTAATGCGCTCAATTCAAATGTTGTCGACTCAGGCAGTGCATACGCCTCGCGGAGTTCACCCAAAATCTCAGCCTGTTTTACCGTATCGATACCGAGTTCCGCTTCAAGCTCCAAGTTTGGGTCAAGCTCATCGAGTTCATAACCGGTTGCCATGGCTACCCTGGACTTTACGTCTTGAAGGATGACCTCTGTACTGGGAATGCTACCGACTTCCACGCTCATAGGAGTCGACTGCATTGTCTCAGCAACAACCGTCTGAGGCGGAGCGATAACCGGTTCGACCGGTGAAAGTCCGGGGATGCCAAGCTCTGATACCTTCGCGCCGCTATCATCGGAGACCAATTTCAGCGTTCGCTGTTCAAGCTTGAAAGACGTTTTTTGGGCCCCAGACACCGAGGTTGCCCAAGACTCATAGAGTGCCTCGTCCACTAAGCGGGCTTCACCTGTGGCATCGCGTTCATAGGCGACGAGAACCATCTGCGAACCAAAGCCAGCTGCAAACCGGATCCCAAAACGGCGATCCATCTCTTGGCCTCGCGAAAGGTTTAGGTCAGCAAACTCAGGATCAACTTCTGAGAGATTTGCTACCGGTGGACAATAACCACGCTGAAGCGCCTTCATGAGGACGGCATCCTCAAGCGTTGCACCCATCGGGTGGCCCGTGAACCCTTTTGTATTGGCGATGAGAACATTGGGTGCTGCGCTCTCGAAAGCGTAACGAAGCGCATCAACCTCTGCTGCCGAGCTGCCACCTCGAGCCGGCGTATAGGTCTCATGCGACATAAACACCAACTCTTGAGCCAGCTCCGCTCGACTCAGCCCGCTGTATTCAGAGAGAGCATCGGTGACCCCTCTGAAGGCTTCGCGTATGGTATTGGGCTCGAGACGCGTAGCATGGAAAGCACTGTTGCCAATATGCGTCGCTACAACTCTGGACAAGGGCCTCAGGCCGCGTTCTGCGCAAAGGCCGTCCGCCTCCACAACAAACGCTGCCGCCCCAGAGCCCAGGATCATCCCATTCCGGGACTTACCAAACGGAACTGCTGCGTCTTCCACAACCCCCGAAGTAGTTGCCGCTCCAGACGCTAGAAAACCGGAGCCAATCCATTCAAGATTCTTTTTATAAACAACATCGTCGGCCGAAATGACCAGGACACGCTTGCAGCGGCCAGCCGATATCCAATCGGTTGCGATAGCAATCGCCTGACTTCCCGAAGCACATGCCGCATTCAATTGGGTATTTGGTCCCAAAGCACCAATGTGTTGGGCCATCTGAGTGTGACCCATCGAAAGAATACGAAAAAGAAACTTTCTACTGAACTGATAATCTTGTGCGATACCGCTTGTACTTAGATGCTCTTCTAGCGCCGCCACAAGCTCGCCCTTTTCGGCGTCTTTGAGTGATTCGACGACATCTCGGATGACCTGAACCCTTGATGCCTGACTCACTTCATCGATGAGCCGATCAATCCCCGGAAATGCACTCGCGAAAATCACACCTGTATCACGCCCGACCGATTCGGGCAGAGCCCAGCCGTTTGCGAGCTTACGGCCACTCTTGGTTTCTCTAAATCGTTGTACTAGAGGAAGACCGGCATCTCGAATTGCGTCGATCCCGGCCGCAATTGCCAGTTGGCTCGTGCGGTCTAGGACCCCCGCCATAGCTTCATGCACGCCATAGGTCTCTTCGATATTGAAGTCCCCGGTTTGTCCGGCGAGTTTGAAGACATCATCAAGCGTATTGATCGCACTAAAACGACCACTTGATTTCTCCAGGCGTTCGATTTTCTTATCCACAACATTCTCTAAGCGGTCCTGAGGAACACTCTGAATGAAGTTATGACCACGACGAATTGTCTCGAACCAGTCTCCATCAACCGGTTCGACGGTGTCTTGCTTAGGCATCAAGACAGCGAGACCCGATATGGTTGAAGGCTGACTTCTCGAAAGCGAAGACGAACTCATCTGCGACTTGACTTGACTGTCCGCGGTGTCGCCCTGTGTAGGAATCATTCCCCCCGCAGCAAAAACCGCGGCCAAAGCATCAAGGGCACCTTCAAGATCACCACGCTTATGGTGATTTGTATGAATCGCCGTGTGCGGACGTTTATCGAGGATATTTCGAACAAAGCCTGTAATCGCACGGCGAGGACCGACCTCGACAAATATACGTACCCCGTTCTCATAAAGTTTCTCGACCTGTCGAATAAACTCGACCGGCGAGGCCATCTGCTTTGCGAGTAAGGCGGAAATTTCACTCGATGTCTCTGGGTAATCCAAAGCACCAACATTACTGCAAATAGGCAGGTGTGCAGCGCGTAAGTTCAGCTGGTCCAACACCTTCTTCAAGGGCTGTGCAGCCGGCGCAACAATCTCAGAATGAAATGCATGCGAGACAGGTATTTCACGAGAATCGATTCCGTTCTCCTGAAAATGCGCAACCGCGCGCTCGACTGCATCGGTTGCCCCAGCAATCACAGTTTGGGCGTGACAGTTTTGATTCGCGGCAACAACATAACCATCGATCTTTCGCAAATGTTCTTCGACCACGTTCACTCCGGCAGCAACGGTGGCCATTTTGCCACAATCCGGGACGTCGACCGCGGCCATCTCTTTTCCACGTGCACTCACAGCATGAAGAGCATCTTCGAAATCCATCACTCCAGCCGCAACACACGCCGCGTATTCTCCCAATGAATGCCCGGCCACCCAGTCCGGCGTGAGGCCTGCATCATTAAGCCAACGCATCATCGCGATGTCTGCTGTGAGCATCGCAGGTTGACAGATTTCCGTCTGTCGAAGCCGTCCTGCAATAGCTGGGTCCTCTCGATCGCCCCAAACAATATCCTTTAATGAGCCGTTTATAAGCGGCTTTAACGCCTCTTCTCCGCGTTCAAATACCTCGGCCACACCTACGCTCTTCTCCGCGAGTGACTGCATCATGCCGACATATTGAGAACCTTGGCCGGGGAAGAGGAAGGCAACCTTTTGAGCTTCGTTGCCCTCGCCCCAGAAAATACCTTGGGCCGCAAGACGACGGGGTGATTTAGTGAGAGCGTCCTCAAGGCGCGCTTCAACGTCTCTAAGTGTTGAGACAAAGGCCAAGCGAATCGAGCCGCGGGTATCGCTTGAAAGTTGCTCCAGAGCACTCCGTTGATCTTGAGCTTTAAGCGCACGACGAATTGATTGGCCAATCTCTTCTCGGTCTGCGCCATGTACTCGAATAAGAATCGGACCCGCGTTATTGGTTTCGGTCCGCGGTTCTACCGCGGGCTTCATCTCATCGACGGCCCCAGTTGCAGGATGATGACGTTCAACAAGGGTAATAATCGATGCAATGGTTGAAAGGTCGGCAAGAT
>JAYYQC010000346.1:0-16517 GCA_036128675.1 Myxococcota bacterium
CGTATGTGGCTCGAGTGGCGGCGATTATAGTTGTCACGCTGAGGGCTTCGATTGTACCAGTCTTGAGCCTGATTACGTGAGCAACTGTATCGTCGTTTACCGTGCGTCCGATTCTGCGCCTGCTGGCTCGGGTGGAAATAACTTGAACTGGAACGACTCGAGTGAGTGGCCCAATAGTTTTGGTTTGCGGGCTGATTACCTAGCTGCACATCCAAGCGCGACACTTGAGGTGATTGACTTCGAAGATGTTGCCCTTGGGAACTTTGCGGGCAGTGCCAGTACACATCCACTCACCGCAGATAATTCAGGTACGATGGAAGCAGGGACAGCAGTTGGAACTATCTCTCTTTCTACGCCGTCAGGCATGGGAGTCGACCTCTCCTTGATCTCGACCGGTATGTCGGCCGGTATCGATAATCCTGGAATTGCCGAGGTTGAGTCCGATACCGATGCTGATCGTGGTTTCAATGTGACACCAGGCGGGTCGCGTTATCTTGAGGTGTTGCCATCGGAACAAGATGTGGGGCGCTTGTCGGTCAGTTTCTTAACCAGTGTTCAATCCACGGCATTTTTCTTAATGGGGCGTGAGCACGCGAAACGGGATGTCGACCTCATCGTCTACACCGGCGATAGTACCATCGGTTTGTCGGAGGTCGTGGTGAATCCGACGGTTGCCCATGGCCAAGACCTCGGTGGGATTGAGTTCATCGTTGTAGAGGTTCGTGAAGATATTGATGGTTGCTATCCAATCACGGGCTTCACCCTGATTGAAAACTTCGAGGCTGGGGTCAATGTCGCGGGTGATCGAGACATCTTTGCCGTCGATGATATCTACATCGATATGATGTCAGGTGATATTCCGGACGGTGGCGGTTCGTCGGGTAGTTGCGGAGATGGTATCTGCAACGCGGATGAAAATGCGCAAAACTGTCTCGAAGACTGTCCCGATGGTGGCCAAGGCCTCCAGCCTGAGGACACCGATGCACGGTGTTCGGATGGCGTAGACAACGATGCAGATGGCTTGGTGGATTGCAGTGACAGCGAGTGTCGGACCCTGGCTGTCTGCGGTGGAGATCCTGCTGGTGGAGGAAATTCCGGATACGGGGATGGCAACCCGCCGCCCGATGGCGGAGGCAATGGACCTTAACTAGAGTAAGAGGCGGGCCTTTGAGCCCGTCTTTTTTTATGGATTGATGACCATCGACTGGATGAAGGCGTGTGCAAATTCCGGCGCGTGGTAGGGGTGAAACCCGCTTCGTGGCTCTGCGAGTCGATCGGTAATCACCTGCATAACCACTGGATTTACGCCGAACCCAAAGTGAGACGCCGTCACGTGAATATTCTCGGCTTGCTCCGACTCGGTCTCAAAGCAGTTCTTCCAGTTCGCGATTGCATCAAACCGGTTGAAGAGCGAGACGATGGGCACCTTACATTGCGCGGGGCGGATGGGGGTTCCTTTTCGCTTAATGACCGTCGTCTTTTTGGTTTTCTCGACCACGGCCATGAGTGCCGCTACGCGGGTCGATGTCGCGGTCCCATGAACCGGGGAGCCCAGCATGATGACCCTGCGGATAAGGTCAGGTCTTTTCACTGCGAGCTTGCGTGACATGATACCTCCAAGGCTCCAGCCGACCAGAGAGACTTGCATGCCGGTCTCATTGCGAAGTTTCTCGAGCTTTGCGACGAGCCGCTCCATCAACTCCGGGGAAGTTCCTAGATTAAGCCCTTCACCCCAGGTCTGAGCGCGGTAGCCAAGCTTACTAAGCCGCCGAGCAAGAGGTCCCATACTTGCGCCGGGCGTCATGAAGCCCGGCAATAGGAGAACGGGATGACCGTCGCCCTTCGGGATCGGAAGTTTGCGCCAAGGCACACTTAAAAAAAGCGGTGCCTCAATTGCGACTCGCCACTCAGCGGCAAGTTTATAGAGTGCTGGGGGCTCAACTGCTGGTTGGTAATTGCTCATGGCCGCTAAGATGCCGCTCCAAGCATTCTTTGACAAGGGCTTGTGGGTGAATCGTCGTTGAGTGCGGAGGGACGGAGAGGTAACGTTCACCGAGGAGGATCGAGCTATGATCACTGTATATGGAAGCCCTACAAACCGCGCGTTTCGGATCCTTTGGCTCTTGGAAGAACTCGAGCAGCCCTACACCTGTCGACCGATTGACTTTCGAGCCGGTGAGCATCGAAGTGACTGGTTTTTAAAGCTTAATCCGCACGGTAAAGTTCCTGTCATCGATATAGATGGCGTTGTTCTCTTCGAGTCAGCCGCCATTGTTACGCATGTATGCGAGCTCTACCCCGACAAAGGACTGATGCCCCCGGTTGGAGATGCGCGTCGACCTCACTTCTTTAAATGGCTGCACTTCGCGATGGCTGAAATGGACGCGCCCTTATGGACGATTGCCAAACACAAATTTGCCTACCCCAAGGAATTTCGAGTGGAGGGAGCCGATAAGGGACCGAAGCGTGATTTTGTGCGGGCTGCCGAGATAGTCATGGACGAGATGGCATCGAAGCCATTTTTGCTGGGCGATGAGTTTTCCGCGGTTGACCTCTTTATCACAACGATGGTGACTTGGGCGAAGCGCATCAAAGTGGACGCCGTGCCGGACTCGCTGGCGGAATGGTCACTTAAGAATGCAGAACGGCCCGCTTTTCAGCGGGCTCTCGCTCAAGCTGCTACAGAGTGAGTTTAGAGAAGGGAAGACCAATTAAGCGCATCAACGCTTTCTTTCCATTTCGCCGCGTCGCCGACAATGACCAGCACCCAGGGGTGGGGATTCGTCAGAAGCACGTTCAGGCTTTTTTGTGCGCTCTCGATACTCACTGCTTGCAACCCGCTAACTTCATCGGCGAGGCTCCGCGGGTCACGGCCCTCGCGCAGCAAACCAACCAGCGCGTACACCAGGCGCGGCCCCGGACTAAATTGAGAAGGCCACTTCAGGACGGCACTGGTTTGGACTTCACCAAACTCTCGCTGAGTGACTGGTCGAGCTTTTTGAATCTCCCGAATTTCTTTGAGCATCTCGTTAAGGGAGGCAGCGGTTACATCGCCGCGAACCGAGGAACTCGAATAGAAGGTCGAGCCATGTTGGTAATCGAGGATTCGCGAATAAGCCCCGTAGGTATAGCCTTTGTCTTCTCTCAGGTTGAGGTTAATGCGTGCCGAAAATTGTCCGCCCAAGACATCGTTACCTAGACTGCGTGACGCACGTTCGGCTTCAGAACCCACAGCCGCTTTTCCAAGCATAAGAACGGACTGGCTGGCTCCTGGCTTATCGACCCATACAAGCTTGGGGGCGGCTGGCGTCGTAGGTGAAGGAAGTTCGGCAATCAACGGACGTGCACCACTTGAGTGGGCACCCAAGAGTTGCGTGAGGTTGGTGGAGAGCGCATTTCTTACTTCTTCAAGTGGAAGGGAGCTCACAACAACAATATCCACTGCGGTCCTTGTCCAAGTTGCATTCTGCCATGACTTAAGCCGCTCGGCTTTGAGTGCTTTCAGACCTGCCTCGGTCCCGGTACGCCAGCGCTGCATCGGATGGCCGGCATATGTCACGTCGAAGAATTTGCGAATGGCGAGGCTACGTGGCTCGTCGGCCTCTTGAATCAGCGCTTGTAGATGTTTTCGTCGAACGCGCTCTAGGTCCGCCTCGTCTAATTTAGGGTTTACGAAGAGAGAATCGAGCAGTTGCAGGGTAGGTGCCAAGGTCTCTGAGAGAACGTCGACGCTTAGTGCGGTATGATCCATGCGGGTTGAGGTCTGAACATCCGCTGCAAGCCGCTGAAACGTTTGGAGTACCGCGTCGGTAGTCTGAGTTTCTGTGGCTCGAAGGAGAAGGTCGGCTCCAACACTCGATAAGCCAGCTTCGTTGTCGCCCTCTTCATTGCCAACGCCATTCCATGCAACCATCGTCATTCGAGTTAATGGAGTCGTCTTGTTTTGCACGTAAATCAGTTGAACGCCTTCTTTTAGTGGTGTCACTTCGATCCGAGGCGCGGCGAACGATTTAGGCTCGCCTGGAACGGGCATCACCGACTCATGAGCGATTGCGCTCTGGCCAAACGCCAGACAGATACAGATGAGTGGTAGGGTTGCGAGTCTCATTGTGCGACCTCTTTCTTGGCTGGCGTGATGATGATTGTTTGGCAGAATGCAGGGTCTAAGGTTGCATTTGCTTCATCTAGAAGTGCTTGGGCACTCAGGCTTGTGTAGCGGGCTAAATCGGTCGCCAATCCATCTGGGGTACCGAGGTAGTAGTTATAGAGTTGCAAGGTCGACGCTCGACCATTCACCGTCTCTAAACGTCCGTAATACGATTTTTTCCAGCCATTGAGTGCCCGGTCGAATTCGTCGCTGGTGATTGGCTCCTCGGTCTTCACGCGCGCGATTTCGGCCTGAAGCGCTTTGGATAAAACATCGGGGTCAACGCCCGGTGCAGCGGTCGCAATGATGTTGTAGGTGGACCCCAAGAGCGAACTCCACTGGCCGGCATAGACGTCGCTCGCGAGCTTCTGCTCGAGGACCAAGGCTTTATAGAGGCGTGACTGCGGCCCCGCGCTCAAGACCGACGATAGGACATCGAGGGCTGCATCACCTGCTTTGAAAAAGGGTGCCGATGGCCAACTGAGGTAAACGCGTGGAAGTGAAACGTTGTCTTCCAGAACGACAGTGGTAGCTGGCTGTGGCTTGAGTGTGAAATCTCTGACCTCACTGCCTACTTCGATCGCGGGGATCCCACCGAAAAACTTTTCAATCCAAGCTTTTGTCTGCACTGGGTCAAAGTCCCCAACAACCACCAGTGTTGCGTTGTTTGGACCATACCACTCCCGGAAGAAGCTTTTGACATCGTCGAGCGTAGCAGCTTGGAGATCTTCATGACTTCCAATCGTGAGGTGTCGGTAGGGATGTCCCTCAGGATAAATCGCCTCGGAGATAGCCTTTTGGGCGACCGCGTAGGGGCGCATCTCATAGTTTTGTCTTCGTTCATTGCGGACGACTTCTCGTTGATTATCCAATTTTTCTTGGGTGAGCGCTGGGAGGAGGTGACCCATCCGGTCGGCCTCCATCCAGAGCGCTCGCTCGAGGACATGGGAGGGAACCTTTTCGAAGTAATTCGTTCGATCGCGGTTGGTGGTGCCGTTGATGCTGGCTCCATAGGCTTGAAGGGGGGCGAAGTATTCCCCGTCTGCGTGCTCTGAGCCTTGAAACATCAAGTGCTCAAAGAGATGGGCGAAACCGGAGCGGCCTTTACGTTCGTCCTTGGAGCCGACTTGGTACCAAACCTCTACGTGGGCATAGGGGGTGGCATGGTCTTCGCTCAGAATGACTCTTAGCCCATTGTCGAGGGTGTACATCTCGTGCGGAATGGTGAGTGATGCTGATGTTTCTTCGCCGCCATCCAGCGATGGTGTATGGGCACAGCCCCAGAGCGACACCGCGCTGATAGTCAGTAAGATGCCCAGCATTGGGATGGAAGATGCTCCAAACCGGGGCTGGGAAGAAGAGGTCAAGGGTCGCGCAATCATAGTTCTGTCGCTCCTGCGTTCTAAAGTCCGATTGGGGGAACTTAAGTTGCCTGGGTTTCGCTTTCAACCCGTTGAAGCGATGCCCGGGAATTCGTAGAATCCCGGTGTCCTGCGGACACTTTTAGGGAGGACCTACAATGGATTCAATAAGTAGATTTATGACGGTTTTGTTCACCAGTGCGGCGGTGATGGTGATGCCCGCATTGGCTTTGGCAGAGACCCCACCTTCTGCAGAGTCGGATGGTCCTCTGCAGCTAAACGATCCAGACATTGTGCAAAAGGCTAAGGATCAACTCGGCCTTGGCTTTCCGGCGAACTATCAGAACGAAGAGTGCATCCCAGTGGGTAAGAGTGACCCGTGTCTTCCGACGGGCTTTATACAAGCCATCGAGCGAGGTGAGCCCTACATCACGCTTTGGAAGGCCGAGCTTCTCGTCGAGCAAGGCAAAGCGCTCGGTGCCGACAAAGTGCTTCTCGAAATTGAGAAAAAGTACCCCAATAACGCGAAGGCCCTTTGGCTGATCGCGAAAAACGCGTATTTCCGCGCTGAAAAAATGCCGGAGGAAGCAACCGAAGAGAAGGCTGCTATCCTTGAACGCGGTTTCAGCTTCGCGGAGCGGTGTGTGGAAGTCGCCCCAAAGGACATCAATTGCCTCCTTCATTTTGGTACACTTCTAGGTCGGGTATCGACGAATCGCGGGATTATTTCTTCGGCCGCAAATGGAGACGATGTCGAAGACCACTGGTTGCGTGCACTTGAAACCAAGGAGCACTACCGCTTCCCATCTGCCAACACATCCCTCGGTGCGGTGAATTATGGCCTGGGCATTTTTTATCGACTCGTCCCAGATTCTTGGCTGATGAGCCTACTCTTTGGAGTCCGTGGTGATATCGGCAAAGCCGTCAAGTATCTTCAAGCTGCAATGAAGACGAAGTCGGACGAGGTTGAGCTCTATACCGAGCTTGTCGCTGCGAGCTACTGTAAAGCTGAGCGTGATGATGACGCCGCTGCGTTAAAGCTGGGGCATGATTACGTGAAGCAGTGTCAGGCTAAACCAGCCAGTTCCGAGCTGAGAAAAATTAGTAAGAGTCATTGTGGGAAACTTCGCGATAACCCAGCATTAGGTTGTGGTTATAGTCGTGATAAGCAGCAGGAAACTGACGCCGAGAAATTCAAGAAAGACTGAGTACGTTTACTGAGTTCCTGAGCCTGACCCGCTTGGGTCGGGCTTATGAACCGGCAGCTCGATGAGCGGGCCTTCGTCCTTACGGCTCCGCCCTCCCGTTATTCCCAGCAGTAGCAGTCCGATGATCGGTAGATAATACGCGAAGAGTCGTGGGCTCTTGAAGAGAGCCTTGAGTAAGTCCCAAAATGATGGATTGGCGTGCTCAGAGGATGCATTTGGGTTGGCAAGGTATTTTAACCGGTGCCCCCAGAACCACAGAGGCCAGAAAAAGGGAATAAATTTCCACCATGCTCCTTTGGATGCATGGGTTGTAATTGTTGGGTTATTGGGCTTTTCGTAGGGCTTCGCACCAAACTTAGCGACAGACTCGTTGAGGTGCGTCTGCATTTGAACCCGGACCTTTTCGGCGAGCGCCCGATAGTCACTCAGAGTGAGATTGTCGGGATTATCCACCCATTCGTACACTTTGATGGGCTCTCCGGCGACATAAGTAAGTCGCGCGGGCAGTGCCATATAGAAGACCCAGGGCTGGAGCGGTATCAGCGCAACCAGAGGACCAAGCGGAAGAAATGGCAGCCCGAGCTTTTTGACGAACTTATTGATGACGTCGAAACTAAAGGAGAGTGGGTTGATATACTCCGCGTTGACAGTGGCAACTGGAATGATGTCGGTCTTGTGTTTGATCGCCATTCTCACAATTGAGCTTGAGAAGCGCTGTAGCTCGTATTTGCGGTTGAAGCCTTTGGCGATGCCGGGCACGCCCTCCGGGTAGATCAGTACGTCGGAGGTATTGGCTTCCATCATCGCCTCAAAATTCGGCGTATTGGCGTCGATACAGCCTGCTTTCCTCCAGAAGTTGGGAAGCTCGTAAGGAGCCATGAACTTCATGCCGTTCAACATCGGTGCGGCCAATGGACGAGGTGCTGCGTTGACGTCGAAATCGCAGCGTTCGAGCCAAAGGCTCTCAAAGACAATTGCATCCCAAGGAAAAGCCATCCCCGAATGGTTGCTTGCGAAAAGCAGAGGCTTTTCGGGGTTAGGGCGCGACGGCAAAGTGTCAAAGCCATGCATTTCCGCGTGGAAATAGCGGTGGGCCAGTGGGGAGAGAATCGCCTGAGCCATGGATTTGACATAAGAGCGATCAAAGGGATCGACCCACTCGGGATGCGCCGGATGTTCGTTGCTAAGTTTCATCAGGGGATGGACATCGCGTAGTTTTTAAATCGACTCAAGAGTAAATTAGAGTCTGGGCTCGGAATAAAATCCGGAAGACGTTCGCCGGTGTCTTCGCTTGATTCGACGGCCTTTGCGTAGTCGACATAAAACAGAAAACGTTCGCGATTATCGCTGTCGGTTAACTCTGGGTGAAACTGAACACCCCAGGTCGGGGCGTTGTTGACTTTGAACGCTTGAAACGGTGAAGCCTTGGTTTTGGCCAGCCAGCTGGTATCCGGTGGTAGCGCACGAAGGTGGTCTTTATGACCAAGCTGCGCAGCAAATGGGCTGGGCATACCGCTAAAGAGCAGGTCGTCGGATGCCGCATCACAGGTATCGAGCCAATAAGATCCAACCTCGGCGTTCTCGGGGCCGTGAAAGAGTTCTGCGCCCAAGGCGCGTGCGAGGCAATGGTGTCCATAACAGATGCCTAGAATTGGAATCTGTGTGGCGACGGCCTCAGCAAGCCAGGTCATGTATTCATCAAAGTGGGGCATATCACCTGCAGACGCGTAGAAGGCTCCGCTGCCGCCCAACACAATGCCTTTGGCTTGTTCGACCACTGTCGGACTCGGCAGACCATTGACAAGGTTGTGTGTCAGGAGTTGGTCGAGCTTGAGGTCGGCTTGGGTAGCCACACACTGGTGCACATGACTCAACATGGGATCTGAGGTGAGTCGTGCCTGCAGCAAGAGGAGCTTGTTCATGAAGCTTAGCGTCCAGCGGAAAGCTGTTTGAGTCGTGAGAGGACGTTTGGGATATCCGCAGCGGGACTTGGGCGAGCGAAATAGTACCCCTGCGCGCAAGCACAGTTTAGGTTGCAGAGCGACTTAAGGACACTCTCATCCTCCACACCTTCAGCGATTGCTTCAATGCCCAGCGTCTTGGTTAGATTGATAACCAATCGGACAATCTCGAACTCTTTTGGGTTCTGCTGCATGCGGGCGATAAAAGAGCGGTCCACCTTGAGTGCGTTGATCGGCATCTGGGTAAGATAGCTAAAAGAGGAATACCCCGTCCCAAAGTCATCGACATGAAGACCTATCCCGAGCTTCGTCAGGTGTTTGAAGACCTGAAGGGAGGCTTCCGGATTCTCCATCAGTGCGGTTTCAGTGATCTCGAGATTGAGGTTATGTGGCCGCAGTGCGGTTCCTGAATGCGTCGCGTTTTTCGCGATGTCTAGTAACCGTGGATCATTGAGCTGCATAGTGGAGACGTTCACGCTCACCGAAGAAGTGGTCGGAATCAACCCCCGCTGTAGCCACTCGGTCATGGTTTCGGTGGCGCGCTGAAGCACAAACCGTCCGAGGTTGATGATGCTGCCATTTTCCTCGGCGATCGGGATGAAGTGGGTTGGTGGCACAAAGCCCAACTGTGGGTGGATCCATCGAACGAGTGCTTCGAAACCCGCAAGCTCAAGTGTTGGCAGACGAATGATCGGCTGGAAGTGCAGGAAGAGCTCACTCTTTTCGATAGCATCGGGTAGGTCGGCCATTAAGCGATGATGGTCGTCGACAGCACTGCGCATCGAGTCATCAAATACCACGACACTATCGGAAGACCGTTGCCGAGACTTCGAGCGATAGAGCGCGATTTGTGCGGTTCGAATGAGCTCATAGGCGTTTGCCTTTGGGTCGTCCGGAAATGATGGCTCAGTGACCACGGCAATGCCGAAGGAGGCATTGATGTGGAGTTTTTCGTCACCGATGATGAATGGACGCGAGATGACTTTGCGAAGGTCTTCTCCAAGCTGGGTCATATCGGACTCTTGCGAGTTGACTGTGCGAAGAATCGCGAAATCATCACTTCCGATTCGAGCGATTGTATCAGTTCCGGTCACCACGGAGCGCAACCGGTTTGCGACCGCGACAAGAAGTTGGTCGCCCACGGTTTGTCCCAGACTTTCGTTGATATGTCGGAAACGGCTGAGATCGACAAGAAGTAAGCTTACTGGCTTTGTAGGACTTGCACTTTGAAGCGAGCGTTCTGCGCGTTCGAAGAGCAGCGTTCTGTTAGCAAGCATGGTCAGACGGTCGTAGAATACACTGAGCGTTAACTGCTCTTCTAAACGTATTTCGTCTTCAATGTTGGTGACTAGGATCTGGGAGTAGAGTTCTTCATTCCAGCGAAAGTCGGAAATAATTAAACGTACCGGAACTCGGCTACCATCGGCTCGAATCAAGGAGGTCTTAATCCTACCTTGATTTCTTTCGCGTGCCGTACGCGGCCAGCGCAAAACATGGGTTTGCTCGAGGCCGTCGAGAAGGTCGAGAAAGGGGAGCATGATCGGCTCGTTTGCGCGCCCGGACAGTCGGTCGAAAGAGCGATTGCTAAAGATGACATTCCCATCGTTGTCGACGAGTACCATCGCTTGGGGAGCCTCACGAAAGATAGTCTCAAAAGGAAAAGATGAGAGCCGTTTGCTGTTTGAGACAATCTTTGTGAGACCTTCACAGAAGGTCGAAAGAAAGTGTTCTTGGCTCGTGGTGGACTCCAGAAAGACGACATCGATTCGGTCCTCGAGCCGCTGACTGAGTTCTCTTTCGTTGCCGAGAACGATAATGGGTGGAATGCTCGGTAAAGTCCGTGCTCGGTCTATCTCGCGAATGGTGGCATCGGGAATGGTGTCATCGTGAAGCACAAGGGCGCAGTCTGCCCATCGCTCGCCGAGCGGAGACTCTTCGGGTGCGTCCGCAGCTACGACCACATCGAAGCCAATGCCTTCCAACCAGCCGCTGACTTCAACGATCTCGCTTTCAGGCCCCGCAAGCCAGATGAGTCCTTTCTCGGTGGTACTCACAAAAGATTTCCTTCACTTCTACGTCTAGAGGCCCAAGACCCTAACGATCTAGGAAGGCTGAGATTGGGTCAAGGGCTGACGGCGTTCGTTTGAGATTCGTTGTTGCGGTGAAGAAGTTGTGATTCGACAAGCTTTTTGTAGGCACCTTGGGTTTGCAGGAGTTCTTGGTGGGTGCCCCGCTCCAAGACACGACCATTGTCCAGGACGATAACTTCATCTGCATTTGCCACCGTCGAGAGTCGATGTGCGATGATTAAGGTCGTTCGACCCGTCATCAGCTCGTCGAGTGCTTTTTGGACGAGCTGTTCGCTGCGGGCATCCAAGGCGCTGGTTGCCTCGTCCAAGATCAGTATTTTCGGGTCGCGCAGCAGCGCCCGTGCAATCGCGATGCGTTGTTTCTGTCCACCAGAAAGTTGGACCCCCCGCTCACCGACCAGTGTATCCCAGCCATTGGAAAACCGTTCGATGAACTCCGAGACATGGGCTCGGGTAGCGATGGACGCCAGCTCGGCCTCGGTCGCGGGTTTGTCGTGGCGCCCATAAGCGAGGTTCTCGCGGATCGAGCCCGAGAAAAGAACCGGTTCTTGGCCAACAAAACCGATCATTGCGCGGTAATTTTTTGCGTCGAGCTCTCGGATATCCGTACCGCCAAAGTAAATAGCCCCGTCGGTTGGATCGTAGAGGCGCGCTAAGAGTGCGGCTACCGTCGATTTGCCCGCGCCCGATGCGCCAACCAGTGCGGTAACCTTATTCGGTTCCAACTCGAGCGAGAAATCAGCGAGTACATCGACTTCTGGTCGGGTAGGGTACGCAAAGGTGACGTCTTGAAATGATATTGGCACATCTCGCGGTGTCACCGGACTTCCGGCTTCATCCTGCTTGGGAACTCGGTCAAGAAGATCGAAAATTCTCTGGGTTGCGCCGATGGCTTTCATAAAGTCGGTATAGAGTCCTGCGAGCGCTCCCAGTGAGAAAGCAACAACCAGGGTGTAGAGGACAAAAGATGTGAGTGCCCCGATGGACAGTGTCTCTTGAATGACGCGATTGCCCCCGCTCCACAGAACCCAGACCACCGCAGCGTAGCCTACAAACGATGCACCGCCCATAAAGCTTGCGCTGGCTCTGGCTCGTTCTTTCGCGAGCTCGAAGGCGTGTGCGGTGTGATCGGCATAACGGTGACTCTCGTAGCCCTCGGTTCCAAATGTCCGAACGGTTTGCATATTGGCGAGGCTTTCCTCGGCAACATCGTTGGCTTCAGCGAGCGCGTCCTGGGCCCGGCGTGCAAGGACCCGAATCTTTTTACCCACCCAAACCGTTCCGAGCGCGAGTGGCGGCACGACCATGAGCATCTCGAGTGTGAGCTGCCAACTGGTCCAGAAGAGCAGGGCGAGAGCCCCCATCCCGGAGGCCAAGAATCTTAGGCCCATCGAGATGTTGACGCCTACCGCGTTTTGAAGGACCTGTGTGTCTGAGGCGAGACGGCTGGTCAGCTCACCAGTTTTGTTTTCATCGAAAAACGCCAGTTCTTGGGAGACGATTCGACTAAAGAGATCATTTCGGAGATTTGTGACCACATGCTCACCGGCGATAGTGAAGAGGTAAGCGCGCAGGCCGATTGCTACGCCTTGTAGTGCGAAGACTGCGATCAAACCCAGGGCTGCGTTCTTAATCAGCTCGAGGTCACGGTTTCCGAGTGCATCATCGATGATGATGCGGACCGCCTGCGGATAAAGAAGTCCTAAACCACTGCCGATCGCGAGAAAAATTGTACCGACGATTAATCGATTTTTTTGGGGTCTCGCCAGATTAAGGAGTCGTTGCCAGGGCCCTTGGGCGGTGTGCGTCATGACGATGCTTTCTTTTTAGGGTAGAGCCGCTGCTAACGACGTGTCCAGAATCTGGCTCTTGGCAGGTCGTTGTCAACTGTGTTAGCTCGGCGCCCGCCGGGCATGGAGCCGGCCAGAGAGACTTTTCGAAGGCTTGGAGGCAAAGAAATAAATGTCAAAGACAATCGATAACATCCTAGTTGTTGGAATGGGTAAAGTTGGGAGCTTAGTGGGAACGCTCCTAGATCAGACCGGATTTTCGGTCACAGGAATGGACACACGGGAGGTTTCTCTCGGTTTTCCTACCTTCACTGGTGACATGACGAGCGCAGCTGAGCTCGGCGCCGCCCTTAAAAAGGTCGATGCCGTAGTTTCATGCTTACCGTATCATCTGAATCGCGAAGTCGCGGTCGCAGCGCATGAAGCTGGTATTCACTACTTCGATCTCACCGAAGATGTTCCTACCACGAAAGCAACGCTTGAGCTGAGTAAGACCTCTAAAGGGTTGATGGCACCTCAGTGTGGTTTAGCGCCGGGCTTCATCGGTATCGTTGGTAGCCACTTAACGAATTCGTTTTCAAAGCTACGTGAGATCAATCTTCGCGTCGGTGCGCTTCCGCAGAACCCGACTGGGCTTCTCGGTTACGCGTTCAACTGGTCGCCTGAAGGCGTGGTAAACGAATACCTCAACGATTGTGAGGTTATCCAAAACGGTGAACCTAAGCTTGTTCCAGCCATGGGCGCTTTAGAGACCATTTTCATCGACGGTCTCAAGCTTGAAGCGTTCACGACGTCCGGCGGACTCGGAACGATGTGCGAGACATTCAAGGGTCGCGTTGATGAGCTTAACTACAAGACCATGCGGTATGTAGGGCACTGCGAGCTCATGCGTTTCTTCTTCAATGAACTGCATCTCAAGAACGACCGGAAGACCGCAGGCGAGATCCTCGTCAACGCGAAGCCACCGGTCAACGATGATGTGGTCTATGTGCACGCTGCGGTCGAAGGCCATAAAGACGGTACACTAAGCCGCGACGAGTTCGTAAAAGCTTACTACCCGCTTGAGATTGCTGGTGAACGCTGGCGCGCTATTTCTTGGACAACCGCTGCTTCTGTCTGTGCTGTGGTCGAGATGGTGGCCAACAAAACTTTGCCGACATCGGGCTTCCTCAAGCAAGAAGAGATCCCGTTTGATGCGTTTATGGAAACGCAAAATGGTTCGCTTTACGCACGTGGCGCACGCTGAGCTAATTTAGGCACTTAATCGACGCTTGAGCTGAGTAGAGTCTCGGCTCTCGCGTTCGATTGTTCCCGAGAGCTGGCCGGTCTTCAGCAGGCTCAAAATCTCATCGAGCCCACCTGGCTTATCGAGTAGGTGGACATGGTCGCCCAGGACCTCTGAAAACTCGCGTCGGATTAAATCCAACATATCCTTGTTTACACCGCGGTTGGTCTCAAGATTAGACATCTGCTTCCCCCTGCTGAAGTTTGACTCCAGTGTAGGTAGGAAGTGCACTTCAACCAAAAAAGATGCGTTTTTAGCCTCGGAGGACTCCGAGGCTTTTTATTTCAGGAAAGTCGCGGATGGTGATTTCGGTTGGCAATGTAACCGGTTCATAGTCACTATCGCCAACCAGCATTTCCTGAGTACAAAGAGCCATAATTCTCTCGAACGAACCTAGACACGTTGTTTGTTCTGAGAGTGCGAGCTTCGAGAGCTCTTGAAGTCTCCCTGCGAGATCGCTCGGGCGTCCCACGACCGTAAATTCGGAGTGATGATTGCTGCCTACGACGCCGACGATAACCTCTCCAGAGGCAATGCCAATCGAGAGCTTCAAGTCCCTAAACTCAGGGGCCAAATTCTCTAGAATACTTGGATAGGCTTGAACAATCTGTCGACCAGCCCCAAGTGCAGCTTGGAGAGCTGGGGCACCGGATAGCCCGAAGATGGCCATCATTCCATCGCCAAGGTGTTTGTCGACGATGCCTGAGCTTCCGTAGATGATTGAGTGCAGGGGTTCAAAAAGTCGCTGCAATACATCAATGACCGTTGTCGCTGGCGTCGTTGCGGACATCTTGGTGAAACCCCGGATATCCAAGACCATCACCGCAACTTCTAGTTTCTTGGCTTCTCCTGAATTCGATTGAAACCTTGACTCAAGTTGGTCGCCAAAGCCTTGAGCTTTTAGGGCCTTTGCGAGCTGTGCGTTTTCTTCGAGCAGTGACTTTATCTTCGTCACCAAGTTGTTGTTATGCCCTCGGCGTCGATATTTTTCGGATGCTTCTTTGACCGCATCGACCAACTGTGCAGGCTTTACCGGCTTTGTAAGATAACGGAAAATTGCAGCATCATTGACGGCAGACACGACGCTGTCCAGCTCGGCAAAACCCGTTACAAGAATACGTTCGGATAGGTGATGCCGACGTTTAAGCTCAGTGCACAGTTCGACACCGGTCATATTGGGCATGATATGGTCGCTGATGATGACTTCAAATGAGCGCTCTTCACGACGGATCATATCGAGCGCGGCTTCGCCATCCTCAGCGGTGATGACTTCAAAGTCCACGCTCAAGACTTGAGACATCGTACGACGGTTGGGTTCTTCGTCATCGACTAAGAGCACTAGAGGGCGTTCTTTAGTCTCGTCAGTCTCGATCTGAGATTTAATCGCAGTGAAGTTCAATTTCATTGTGGTAGGCGTATCCTTATGGGGCTAGATTCTATGCGCTACGTGTTCCCAAGCTTGTAATATCAGGGAAGTCGCGGACCTGTAATGCCTCATTCAGGGTGACGCTCTCGAATACTTCACTGGTTGCGAGGAGTGACGGGCTGATAAAGGCGCAGGCCCGATTCCCTTTGAGTTCGGCAGGGTTGAAGTCGGCTTTCGTCAAGACACTTGTGCTAAACTCTCGCAGGCGTGCTGCGAAATTCGCTGTATCGCCAATAATGGCCAGTTCGGATTTTTGCGCACTGCCAAGCGAACCGAAAATAACTTCGCCTTCTGACGCCCCAATCGCCAACGTGAGTTCGGAGAACTCTGGGCCTAGATTACTGATCAGCTCTGGAAACTGGTCTACCATCTTTGCGACGGCTCCTGAGCACTGGCTTACACCGTCACCTTCGAAGCCGAAGACAGCCATGAGGCCACGGCCAATATGCTTGTCGATAATGCCGTTGAACTCGTAAACGGTTTCATGAAGCGGCTCGATAAGACTCTGAAGTGTATTCATAAGCCTGGTGGCGCTGAGTGTCGGCAGACCATCGAATCCGATGATATCCGCGAAAACGACAGCAAGATTGAGCTTTTGAGGACTTTGCTTACCTCGGGCATCTGCTTTGAGCCGGGCCAAGTTTTCTCGCTCGATGATATCGATAAGCCCGTCATGTTGCTTTTGTAGCTCTTCAGCCATCTTTGTCAGGCGACGGGTCTCTTCGCGGGCATCGTAATGACTGGTGGCTCGGGCAACGGTGCTTAAGAGTGTACTCTTTTCGACCGGCTTGGTGAGATAGCCAAAGATGTTGCCATCGTTGATGCCGGCGATCACGCTGTTGAGCTCGGCAAAACCGGTAAGAATGATTCGCGGCGCTCGGTGTCCCTGTTGGTTCAACTCAACGCAAAGCTCGATGCCGGTCATCTTGGGCATGACATGGTCGGTTACAATCGCCGCGTATTCTTCACCGGATGGGAGTGCCTGGATGCGTTCGAGCGCTTCGTGTCCAGAGAGCGCGGTGTCGACTTTGTAGAATGTGGAGAGATAGCGTTCGGTGACACGTAAGTTTGGTTCTTCATCGTCGACGAGCAGTACCCGATGCTTTGTGCGACTGACCGCGTCATCCGAATCGGTTTTTTGCGACTTCAATGCCGCACCAAAATTGAGTTTTAGCCCCATTATTAACACTCTCAGCGCTAGTTCGCCCCACCTCAGCGCGAAATTCCAAGAATTCCGCGCTTACCTGGA
>JAYYQC010000347.1:0-11400 GCA_036128675.1 Myxococcota bacterium
TTCGCTCAACAACGTTAATGATTTTATAAACGGCTTAGGGTCTAATCCGTCTGGCCCGGGATGACAAGCGATTGACTCTTAAGAAGCTGAAGCCGAGAGGTAAGATGGAGGAAGTCGCTTGAACACGCGTCAAAACCACGCGCCTTCCTTAAGCCTTCGAGGTCACGGGTGACCCGCGCTCGCTCGACAGCAATCCACGCTTCCATAAGCGGCGAGAGCCCGCTGTAGCTCAGCGGACCGAGCTCTAAGTCGATAGGACTTGGTGGAAAATCAGAAGAGCCGCAATTCATCCAAATCTGATTGAGAAAGAACCTCTTAGGCTCGGCCACAAACCACTCAGTCACTGGACGAAACCCTGACGCATAGCAGGCCTGTCTAAGGGCGGCATGCCCATCGTTAACCTGAAAGCACCAGAGATCCGGCATGTTTCCGCGCGCCAACGCGGACCTCATGACCGAGGCGGCGTTCTCACCACTCATGCCCGCAATCACAACGCAATCATCTTCCGTGGCATCAACCGCATCGAGACCGTCTGAGAGCTTAAAAGCAAAAGACTCCCCTTCTCTTACAAAGTTCCGCGCCGCTGCGCCTGCAAGCGGACCTTCACGACGGTCGATCGCAAGGACTTCGTCGGCAACGCCAAGCCTCAAAGCGGCCAATGCGAGTAGCCCGTGGTCGGCACCGACATCAAGCAAACGAGGGCGACGCGGGACGGCGCCCAGGAGTGAAAAAAGCCGATGCGGCAATGCGAAGCCACCCGGCTCCACAGTTAGAGAGCCTGGTCCAGCTAGATGTTGGTAGGCGGTGGGAAGTTTCCAACTCACGCATTGTCCTCAAAGACGTACGAACTCACTCCAAAACGATTACCGTCGGGATCCCGGAAATAATACGTGTAGTCGGTGGCACCGTCTTCAGCGCCGCCCAACCGCTGCACATTTTGAGTCAAGGCGAGCGGGTCAAACGTACCTCCAAAAATAAGTGTGGCCCACCCGCTTCGCAGTGGTTCGTGCTCCATCGACTCGAGATAGGCTGTACGCTCAACCATCAGAACGACTGTGTCGCTTCGCAGCCAAATGGACCGCAGCTCGTTTGTACTGTCCTGATGGGAGCGTATACGTTTGAGTCCAAGCGCCTCTTCATAAAACGCTGCGAGCACCTCAACGCGAGGAGTTCCGAGCGCAATATGATGCAGAGGTCTCCCGCGCACGTTTATGCCTCTGAATACTCACTCAAAGGAGGACAAGAGCACACGAGGTTGCGGTCGCCCGCGACGTTATTGATACGCGCCACTGGAGGCCAGAACTTATGCGCCTTGATCCAAGCTGTCGGGAAGACCGCTTCTTCACGCGTGTAGGGATGATTCCATTCAGGCGATACAATCGCGTGTGCGGTGTGCGGAGCATTCTTGAGAGGGTTGTTCCCTTTATCCCACTTCCCTGCCGCAATCTGATCGATCTCACCACGAATCGAGATCAGCGCGTCGCAGAATCGGTCGAGTTCCTGAAGCGGCTCGCTTTCGGTTGGTTCAATCATGATGGTTCCAGCAACGGGCCAACTCACTGTTGGTGCGTGAAATCCATAATCCATCAACCGCTTGGCGATGTCTTCAACCTCGACGCCAGAGGTGGCCTTGAATGGTCGAAGGTCAATAATAAACTCGTGCGCAACCAAACCTTGGTTGCCGCGGTAGAGAATATCGAAATGCGCCTCCAACTTCTTCGCCATGTAGTTCGCATTTAGAATCGCTACCTGGGTTGCAAGCTTAAGGCCGTCACCACCGAGCATCTTGATATACATCCAAGAAATCGGAAGGATCGCCGCGCTTCCCCATGGTGCTGCAGAAACTGTGTCTTTGCAGTCCCCTGCCAGCGCTACCACCGGGTGGTTCGGTAAAAACGGCCGTAGGTGCTCGCCCGCGGCAATTGGTCCCATTCCTGGACCACCACCACCGTGAGGGATGCAAAAGGTCTTGTGAAGGTTCAAGTGAATGACGTCTGCACCGTAGTCACCTGGCCGGCAGAGACCAACCTGTGCGTTTAGGTTTGCGCCATCGAGATAGACCTGACCGCCCGCCTGATGCACGACTTCGCAAATACGACGAATCTCGTTCTCAAAGACACCGTGGGTTGATGGGTAGGTTACCATCACCGCCGCAAGTTCATCAGCATGCTGCTGCGCCTTGGCTTCAAGGTCAGCGACATCGACGTTGCCGTCGTCATCACATTTGACCACGACAACCTTCATCCCTGCCATGATTGCACTCGCTGGATTCGTTCCGTGCGCGGACTCCGGGATCAGGCAGATAGTTCGACCGGTATCTCCATTGCCCAGGTGATAGCCTCGGATGGCCAGCATACCCGCGTACTCGCCTTGAGAGCCGGCATTCGGCTGCAGCGATACTGCAGGCAGCCCTGTGATCTCAGCAATCGCATACTCGAGTTCCTCGAACATCTGGAGATAGCCCTGGGTCTGTTCTTGAGGTGCAAATGGATGAAGGTCGCAGAACTCCGGCCAGGTAACTGGGATCATCTCGCTGGTCGCGTTTAGCTTCATCGTACACGAACCAAGCGGAATCATGGATGTCGCAAGCGAGACATCCTTTGCTTGCAGCTGGGCCATATAACGTAAAAGCTCGGTCTCAGAGTGATGACTATTGAAAGCCTCCTGACTGAGAATCACGCTCTTACGTGCAACAGAGCCAAAGGTTTCGCCAGCTCCTTCCACGCTCAGCTCACCGCCAAACGTAGTCCCCTTCGCCTCCGCGAAGCTCTCGAGGATGGTGGTAAGCTCGCCAGCGGTGCTAAGTTCGTCGGTAGAAATCGCAAGATGACCAGCCGCATCGGTGCGGAGGTTCATCCGGCCTTTTGCCAACGAAGCAATGACCGATGATTTCTCATCGTCGGTTACCTTAACCGCGACGGTATCAAAGTAAGACGTATGAGCGAGCTCAAATCCAAGCGCCTTGAGCCCGTTCCCCAGTGCGACGGCATGCTCGTGGATTCGGGTCGCGATGCGACGAAGTCCCTTAGGCCCGTGGTACACCGCATACATACTCGCCATCACAGCAAGGAGGACCTGTGCCGTGCAAATATTGGAGGTCGCCTTGTCACGTCGAATGTGCTGCTCTCGGGTCTGCAGTGCGAGTCGAAGCGCTGGATTACCTTCCGCGTCCACCGACTGTCCCACGATGCGTCCAGGCATCTGTCGCTTAAACGCATCCGAAGCAGCCATGTATGCAGCGTGCGGACCACCAAAGCCCATAGGTACACCAAAACGCTGCATCGAGCCGACCACAATGTCTGCGCCCCAATGTCCAGGTGCTTCGAGCATCACAAGAGCCATCGGGTCTGCCGCTACGACAACCTTACCACCCGCATCTTGGACTTCTTTGGCCAGTGCCGCATGGTCTGCGATACCACCCAGAGAAGATGGGTACTGGATTAAGATACCCAGGTCGGTCTCACCGTTGAAGCTGAGCTCCTCCTGCGAACCAGTCACAATATCGAGGCCGAGTGGTGCGGCTCGAGTCTCCATCACCGATATCGTCTGTGGGTGAACCTCGCCGATAGCGAGAAAACGTCGACGATTCTTGCGGTCGAGTCGAGCGACCATACCCATGGCTTCCGCCGCCGCAGTCGCTTCATCGAGAAGTGAGGCATTGGCGACTGGTAAACCAGTGAGTTCGGTTACCAAGGTTTGAAAGTTAAAGAGCGCTTCGAGACGCCCTTGAGCGATTTCGGCTTGATAGGGCGTGTATTGGGTATACCAACCGGGATTTTCGAGAATATTTCGGAGGATGACGTAAGGCGTATGGGTTCCGTAATATCCCATACCGATCAACGAGCGGAAGACTTCGTTCTTCTCTGCAACACCTTTGGCGCGCTCAATGGCCTCTCGCTCAGTCAGGCTCGCCGGCAGGGTAAGCTCGCGATCAAACTGAATGGATTCTGGAACGACGGTGTTGGTTAGTGCATCCAACGAATCGTAACCAAGCAGTTGCAACATTTTGGCCTGCTCATCACTGGTAGGACCAATATGTCTCTCGTTAAACGTTTCAGGTGCAGAGAACGGTTTCATAGACGCCATTGAGGACTCCTTCTCGTGGCCAGGGGCCAAGCGAATTCACGACGGCGGAGATTCCCGCCGCGCCTCGGTTACCATAGGCATCCGAGGTTGGCAACGCGATGTAACGAGCACGAAAGATTGGGTAGTCTTATGAAATGTACAGTAAATCTATATAGTTAGATAATACGAAAGTGTTCCTTAAGAACACAACGGCGTCGACGCGCAAAGTCTCGAGCAGTCGTAAGCCCCTCGCCCGTCGGGCTGGCGATCGTGAATGAGGTGAAGCCCTCTCCACCTAAGCCCAACCCTGCGTAGGTTGGTGCATTTTTGACGAAGATCGATGTGTTGATTGCGCGCGCCATCGCATGAAGATTCACGATATTACGGCTGTACATGGACGCGGTATGTCCATTTCCGTGCTCACATCGCACCGCCATCGCGATGGCCTCCATCGCATCTGTAACTCGAACCAGGCCGGTGACCGGCATCAACATCTCTTTCTGAACAAAGGGGTGGCTTTCGGCAACTTCTGCATAAGCGATCAAGGTTCCTTTTGGCGCTTGAATACCAGCAGCAGCAAGAATTTTCGTCGCGTCTTTTCCGACCCAATCTTTATTGGGATAGCCATCTTTGATTACGATCGCTTCGACGCGAGCACACTCATCCGCGCTCATCTCATACGCACCGTTGCGCGCCATTTCCGCTTTCAGTTCATCGGCGATCGACGCGACCGCAATGATCTCCTTCTCCGCAGTACAGACGATGTTGTTATCGAGTGAGACTCCTTTAACAATCCCCTCGCCTGCCTGAGCGAGGTCCGCAGTCTCATCTACAACGCATGGTGGATTACCTGGACCACCAGCGATCACCTTTTTACCGGTCTTCATCGCCGCTTTGACGACACCTGGACCACCCGTAACAACCAAAAGGCGAACGGTTGGATGGTGCATGAGTTCCTGAGCGCTCTCAATCGTCGGCTCTGCCGTACAACAAATGAGGTTGGCCGGACCACCTGCACGCACCGCCGCCTCGTTCATCGCGGACACTGCAAAAGCACTGACCCGCTTGGCGCTCGGATGGGCATTGAACACGACTGCATTCCCCGCAGAGAGCATGCCTATGCCATTGCAGATGATGGTCTCGGTCGGGTTGGTCGTTGGCGTGATGGCACCGATGACTCCGTAGGGGGCCCATTCCTCAAGGGTAAGACCATCGTCACCCGATTGCGCCCATGGCTCCAGGATCTCGGGGCCCGGTGTCTTATCGATGACAAGGCGGTTTTTGATGAGTTTTTGGTCAACACGACCCAACCCGGTCTCCGCGACCGCGTCCTCCGCCATCTTCTGGACATGCCGATGACACTCGGCACGAATTTCCGCGATGATGCGTTTACGTGTCTCCAGACCCAATGCTACCAGAGCGCGCTGAGCCACCGCTGCAGCCTTCATCGCTTCATCGATCGTGCCGAAAACTCCCAAACCAGCTCGTGATGAGCCCGAGATGGCACGTTGAGGTGTTCGAATCGGCGCGTCGTCGAAACGACTCGGCGAGGTCCGTTTTGGACCACATTCGCCTGATGGGGCTATCGTTGCTGGCGCAGGTCGTCGCGCGGGTTCATTCGAATTGAGTCGATGAACAACCCGGTCGACGATGGTCGCAATTTTATCTTCAGAGATTCCACTCATGAAAAACTCAACCTCGCTATGAGTCGATGAGAAAGAGGTTCAGAATCGCTTAACCGCGAGATTCATCACCTTTATGATACGTGATCTCGCCCGAGCGGTCGACCAGATCGACGATTGCCATAACAACCGCATCAACTGGTCGATTCTCAGTGACTTGAGTCAATCGCGCAGAGCTTCCGCTAGCGTAAAGTACGAGGTCACCTTGACCTGCACCAACCGCGTCGGCGGCCACGAGCTGCGTACCTTTCGAGGTACCGGAGGAATCCGTCGCTTCGAGGAGAAGAAACTTCAGACCTTCGAGCTCAGACTCCTTCTGCGACGCAACGACTGTTCCGACTACCCGTCCTAAGAGCACGGCTTAGCCCTCGCTGCTTTGGCGTCCAAGAGGAAGAACGTTATCAATGTTCTCGTGCGGACGTGGGATAATATGAACGCTTACAAGCTCACCTACGCGCTCTGCAGCGCGGGCACCTGCGTCGGTAGCAGCCTTGACTGCAGCAACGTCGCCACGAACGATGGAGGTTACAAAACCACCACCAATTTTTTCGTATCCAACGAGCTCTACGCGCGCCGCTTTTACCATTGCATCAGCCGCTTCAACCATTCCGACGAAGCCACGGGTCTCAATCATTCCAAGTGCATCTGCCATTGTCTTGCCTTTCGTTTCGTCTAGCCATGATGGCCTAGACGTCGTGTTAAATTAGTTTGGGGTTATTTCTGGATTCCATTGATCGATTGAAGAGCATCGTTTGCAGCCTGGGAAGCCGCGTCGATCTCTGCCTCAGTTCCCGCCATGTAGAGACGCCCGAATGCGCCGAAGCTCTGGCACTCAAGGAGTCGAACATTCGCAGCCTTTTCCGCCTCGTTTGCGGCGAGCGCGATATATGCCGCAGGCTCACTTTCAATGATCAAGAGCGATTCGCCTGGTGTGATCATCGACCCATAACGAATCTTATTCACACACTGCGCGTGGTCGGGCTCGATGGCGCGGATGACTTGGTTGGTAACCAGTCGCGGCTTCATACGATCTTCGACGCTGTGATTTAGAGCATCCAAGATTGCATCGCCCGCAGCGAGTACTTCACCTTTATCTTCGCTGTGAAGCATGACCATTCCGAAAGCACGCTCAATAACGATGGTTGCGGGGTGAACTCGAGTCGATTTCAACGCTCGGTCAAGAAGACCATGGATTGCCATACCCGGAGCAATCTCAACAAAGAGTGCTGCTTCATAAGGTACCGGCCAGAATCCTCGGCAGGTTGAACAAACGTGAGCGGTGAGCTGCGGTTGCAGCGAGTCTAGAAAACAGTAGGTTCGCAATGAGACACTCATTCTGTCCCTCGTAGGTTTGGTTTCAAATAATCTTGTTCAGAGCCGAGCGCCTATAGCCCATAGAGCACCTGCTTAACAACCCCTTTTAACTGGGTATCTTTAACGCTCCGCGCCATAGAATTGCCATTTGACCAAGTCGCTCGGAGGGATTAAGGCCCTTTCAACTCAATGGTAGGGGGAACATCATTTGAAGCTTTGGCTCGACATCACTAGACAGCGACACATTCCTTTTGCTGTTTCCCTCACGAGGGTCCTCAGAGCCCGGGGCTATGAATTCGTCCTCTCCGCATCCCAGCCTGACTATGTCACACGACTTCAAAGCGAAATCGACGGTCACGAGGTCGCGTTGATCGAAACCCAACGAAATGTGCGAAATATCTTCAATCTAGCCCTAACCCCTAAATGCGTATTGCAGCTCGCGAATTGGGCAAGACATCAAAACATCGACATGGCACTAAGCCTCGACAATCCTGTTCAGGCTCTGAGTGCGCGACTCCTGAAGCTCAAAGTCGCGGCACTGCTTGAAAATCCACACGACCCAGACGCGCACATTATCAGGCGTGCGGCGCATTTTCTCGGCCTGCCTACCTATTTGAGCAGTCGAGAGGTCGACCGTCTTCGGCTCAAAGGAAAGCCGATCGTTTGGCGATATCAAGATGCTCCCGAGGCCTCTTATTTCGACGGGTTTAAACCGGCACCGTCGAACCGAGTCGAGTTTTTACAGATGCTTGGCTGGGGAGATGATGATGATGACGAACACCTTCCCATCGTTGTGTACCACCCGAGTGTTCGTAGCCAGCCTTTACTCGGCCCAGATAAAGCCCTTCGGCGGCTCGCCAAAGAAAGTGCACTCACAGTGTTCTTACCCGCCCAGAAATCAACAAAGTCTATAAAGTTGCCAGAGAGTCGCCAGGTAAAGCTCTGTCCGGATGATTTAGATGTCCGTACCCTCTTGATGCATGCCGATCTCGTGATCAGCCGTGGCCCAACCGTGCTTAAAGAGGCCGCGCTACTACAGACACCGAGCGTCTGGCTATCAGATGCTAAGGCTCAAAACCGACTCGCCCACCTCCTTGAATCAGGAAATATTCGTCAGGCACCCGACCTCAATACAGTCCTCGAGAGTCGGCCAGACCGAAGGCGGTCTCCCGCTCAGCCAGTGGTATCCCATCTGGCCTCTGAGCTGGTTACGCAACTCGAGTCGGCCGTAGAAATCCTGCAATAGAGCCCTACCCGCTTGATCTAAAGATAAAAATGGCCAAAAGGTAGTCGAATTCCGTACATACACTTTGGGAGCCCAACAACCTCAGGAGATTTCATTATGTCTGCACGACTCCATGCCCCCATCATTGGCTTTGCGATGGTCTTTCTCGTCGCATGCGCCCACCAAGAGCCAACCTTAACCAAAGCCGATCTCGCAAGCTTCGGTATGGAACTTGGCTTCGGTAAAGAAGATCTTAACTCCTTCGAAAAACTTGAGGCCAGTTTCCCTGTGACTCTAACCAATCCGAACGCGCTCGGTGGCACAGTGTCCGATCTCCAATGGGTGCTACGTCGCGCCGGTGAAACCATTCAGAGCGGTACCATTGACGCAGTTAACCTCGCCGCAGGTGAGACTAAGGAAGTCGTGGTGAAAGTCGAGTTGGACTTTTCAACCCTCGAGCGTGGCGATGCTAAAATTCTCCGCACCCAGTTTGCACTCGTCGGCTTTGTCGAGGCCGAGGGCACCCGACGGAAGCTGCTCGCAAAGCGGCCATTCGAAGCTGTTTTACCGGTACGCCCCGATCTCAAAGTCGACGCAGGGATAGCACGCTACGGCAATAGTCGAGTGGAAATGCTCATCGGGGTCGAGATCACGAACCTCAACAGCTTTGAGATCCCCGTAAGCTCCATCGACTACACCTTCAACCTAGATGGTGAGGCACTTAAGAGTGGACTTATCGAGAAGCCGCGCAACCTGCCGGCGGGGGCTGCGACTGCGTATGACTTTTCTGAACTTCTTGAAGCAACAAACAAACCCGAATGGGTTTCTAAGTTGGCATCCTCGAAAGAGAACATCCCGTTCGAGATGCGCATGATGCTCAAAAACGAGACGGAAAGTTTCGAGCTCGTTTATGCGGGCGAGATGTCCCTGGACTAATCTCGAAAAACGAAAAGAGCCTACCACGAAGGTAGGCTCTTTATCGGATCTTTATGCTCGCAAGCGTGCTAAGTCATATTGACTATCTGCTCTAGGCTTCCTCGCGCGGATCGGCGCTTCCCATCACGTCGTTTACCGAAGGAAATCGCTTGATTTCTCCACGGGCGACCTTCCAGGCTTGCTGGACAATCCAAGACAAGGACCGGTCCTGTCGGTTTGCTTCATTTTGAATCTCATTCAACATTTCCTCTGGAAAGTAGAGGCTCTGTTTGCGCTTATCGCTCATCCGTCGGTTCTCCCAGTTTAGTGCTCTTACAAAACACACCAGAGTGTAGGCGAGTGGCTACATTGGGTCAAGCCACCCCACGGTTTACCACTTGTGGTTATGTAATCCCAACGCTGTATGGAGAGCGATAACGGCAATAAGACCCGCACAACTAAGCCAGAAACGCATCTCAGGCTTTGTAGCGAATGATCGGGCTTTCTGCTCGAGACGCTCAAAAGGCTTAATAATCGATAGTGAGGACGTAGGTTGGGTGTGCTTCATGTAGGCAAAGTTGCCACATAAGCCCACCTCAACCAAAAAATGTGCGGGTTATTTAAGAAGCGCCGCGAATGGATTGTTCGAGAAGGTCGACTCCTTCTTGCGGCCACCACGATTTGAATGACCGCCCTTTCGCTGACCACCACGCTTTCCGTCATTACCTCGCTTCGGCTGACTACTGACCGAAGCAGCAACTTGTCCATCACCAGGACCAACAGCAGAAAGACCAATCCGACGACGGTCCTCATCTACCGATAGGACCCAAACCTTAATCTTCTGCCCAGGTTTAACAACGTCACTTGGGTTACTCACGAAGTCACGGCTTAGCTCGGAGACGTGCACCAGACCATCCTGATGAACACCGACGTCCACAAAGGCTCCAAAAGCTGTCACATTGGTAACAACTCCTTCGAGATCCATGCCGATCTTCAGGTCCTTAATCTCATGAACGTCATCCCGAAACTTCGCTGTCTCAAATTCGGAACGCGGATCACGGTTTGGCTTACGAAGCTCATCGGCTATATCGCGTAAGGTCTCAAGTCCAACACTCTCGTCCACATATTCAGTGAGCTTAATACGGTCGACATTGCTCGCTTTACCGATGAGTGAATCGAGATCAAGGCCAATATCCGTCGCCATCTTTTCCACCAATGCATAGCGCTCCGGGTGAACCGCACTGTGGTCCAGTGGATGCTCTGCATTCTCAATACGCAAAAATCCTGCCGCCTGCTCAAATGCTTTAGGACCAAGGCCACTCACCTTCAGCAGCTCTTGTCGCGACCGGAAGGCACCACTCTCACTTCGATGGTTTACAATCTTCTTCGCTAAACCTGGACCAATGCCTGCAACATAGGAAAGAAGCGAAGCACTCGAGGTATTCAGATTAACACCAACGTGGTTAACGCAGTTCTCAACAACCGCATGAAGCTTTCGATCGAGAAGCGGCTGGTAAACGTCGTGCTGATATTGACCAACACCGATCGATTTAGGCTCGATCTTGACCAGCTCCGCAAGCGGATCTTGCAAACGTCGCGCGATTGAAATTGCACCGCGAATCGTCAGGTCGAGTTCCGGGAATTCCTCACGGGCAACCTCAGACGCTGAATAGATACTCGCCCCAGCTTCATTGACACTCACGACGAGGATATCTTTCAACCCGGCATCTTTAAGGAGATCACGAATAAACTTTTCAGTCTCTCGACCACCCGTACCGTTACCAATTGCAACCGCGGCTGGCTTATGGGTCTTCACAAACTCAATAAAGGTCTGACTTGCTACTGCCTTCTCGGTCGCACCACGCGATAAGAAAAGTGTAACGGTGCCGCGAAAAGCGCCTGTCGGGTCAACCGCTGCACACTTACAGCCAGTGCGTAAACCTGGGTCAATACCGATAACCGACTTGGTGCCGAGAGGCGCAGCCAAGATGAGATTCTTCAGGTTCTCAGCAAAAATTTCAACGGCTTCGCGGTCCGCATTCAGCTTAGCCTCGGTTCGAACATCGGTTTCCAGGCTCGGCTGTAGGAGGCGACGCCAGCTCTCACGCGCCGACTCTTTGTGCAAAAGCTCCCAAGGACCGCTTCCTCGAATCTGAGCCTTGTCTTCCGCGATACCCAACATCCGAGAATCTTCGACTT
>JAYYQC010000348.1:0-5541 GCA_036128675.1 Myxococcota bacterium
AAATCCGATGGAGCCCATCTTTACCTTCAAGAAGGGCGATACGGTTGAGATCACGCTGAAAAACGAAACCGGACCTGAGCACCCATTTCATCTGCACGGTCAGTTCTTCGAGATTGTGGACGATGGGCGTTACTTCACTTCACAGCCAGGCCTCAAGGATACCGTCCTGGTGCCCGGCAATACCGAGCTTAAGATTCGGGCCTACTTCGACAACCCAGGTCACTGGATGGCACACTGTCACATCCTCGAGCATGCCGCACTCGGTATGATGTCGGAGATCCTGGTTCTTCCATAAGGTTCAGTCGGGCCGGTCTCCGGGCAGCCCAGTGTCTCTGTTCTGTGCTGAAGCCTCAGCGCTCACCAACCAAGGTGCGGTGCTTCGAGCGCGCCCAGAGGAGCGCGGGGATCAGCACCCAGAATGCGACCTCCCGCGCCGTGGCGAGTTCCTCTGAGAGAGGCAGCTCCAAGACCAGAGTGATCACCAGCCCCGCCAGCACTGTCATCAGGCCAAGGATGACCCACGCCAGCCTCAGGGCCTCCGGTGGACCGCGCTGCAGGTAGCGAAACCCAAAGCTAAGCAAGCTGACGATAAGGATGACCGGAAGCACCCAGCCAAAACCATTGAGAAATCCGTCGCCTTCCATCATCTCTTCCTTTCAAGCTTCGTCGAGCCATCACGCTGAGGGTTGACCCGAGCCCCATACCTCGGCTTGTGCGTTTGGTCACGGTTTCTTGGAGGGGATGCGCCATCCGCACGCGTGATGGGGGCTCATCCTTGATCTCCAGGCGGACCTCTGAGAGTTGCGTTGTCTCGACGACTTAAGGCAAGGTGGCGTCGCACTCGGCCGCGTCGCGGCGAGAATAGGGTTGATGAATAATCACTGGAGGAGCCGGCATGGGCGCATCTGATCTGTCATCCAAGCGCGCAGCATTCTTTGAGAAGACCGAGCCGGCGATGCTGGTCTTGGCAATTGTCGCAGTGACCCTTTATCTCGCGGACCTCATTGGGTTCTGGAAAGCCCAGGGGCTTGAAGGTGTGTATTCCGTCTTGGCGATGACCATCGATATCGTCTTCTTCTTCGATTTCGTCCTAAAGGCCTGCCTGCTACGTGGCCCGTATTTTAAGAGCGCGTGGTCATTCGTCGATTTTATCTCCGCCTTACCGGTCCTGAGCTATTTGCCACTCTCAGAGTCCAACCTTCATGTGATGCGCTTTTTGCGCGGGCTGCGTTTCTTCATGATTTTACGCACGTTGAGAGGACTTCGCTTCTTGAGACTGATGCGCGGTCTTCAGGCCGATATCTTCACCGACGGCCGAAGCCCAGAGTCGCGCCGCTACAACCTTGCGCTCCTGGGCGCGGCTGTGTCGATGACTCTATTCTTCGCAATGGCGGTGGCGCTCATTTATCGGGAAGCCGACACCTCAGTCGAAGCGATGGCACTGGCGCGGGAGAAGGAGTTCTACCTGGTCTCAGGGGTTCTCTTTGCGATGACGACGGTCTTGGCGCTGATTCGTTTCCAGCTCCCGGATGTCACGCGCAATCAGATGGCCAGTCTTCTCAATGTGACACTGCCGCATCAGCTGGCCGACTCACTGCTGCGCGACCCAAACAGTTACGACCGAACCGTCGAGATGCCGGCGACGATTGTCTTTGCAGATATCCAGGGCTTTACGCAGACGGTGGAGGCACTCAACGGTGATCTGGTCACGCTTAAATCCTACCTCTCGCAGGCCATGGATGCGGTCGTGCAGGTACACCGTAAGCACGACCTCATCATCGATAAATATATCGGCGACTGCATTATGGCGTTCCGCGGAGGGGATCTGGTCGAGGGCTGTGAGCGCGACCATGCCTACCGTGTCGTGCGGGCCTCTCTCGAAGCGCTGGCTGCGCTCGAAGATATGGGGAACCCATACTTCAACAAGATGCGATTTGGCGGTGCCTCGGCCGAGGCGGCACTCATTGGAGCCTTCGGGACCAGCACCCGTCTGAGCTACACCGTCTTAGGCGACCGGGTGAACCTCGCAGCGCGACTCGAGGCCTCGGTGAAGCAGTGCAAGGTCTCCAATCTCTTCTGTCACCGAACCTACGAGCTCACTCGAGACCGAGAAGATATACTCTGGCGGCGCTTTGGGCAGCTGAGCGTCTCGGGCAAATCAGAGACGATGTCGGTCTATGAGGCACTTGAGCCCAACGGTGAGATGCCAGAGTGGCTTGAGACGTACCACCAAGGTCTCGCCCATTTTGAAGCCAAGGCGTTTGGTGCAGCGCGTGAGCTCTTCGAGCGGGCGCATGTGCTGAGGCCCGGTGGGGACGAGGCCTCGCAGGCCTTTGTTACGCGCTGTGAGTCTTTGATGGCGGCGTCGCTTTCAAGCGACTGGCGCCCGATTTTTGAGACGTCCAAGTAGAGCAAACGCACGCCACGCACTTTGACTTGGTTCTTCTTCGTGACGCAGGTCACGCATGCGTACGCTTTGGATGGGTATTGATGCCGAGCTACACTCAGCGGTAGCCTCTTTAAAGGGGCCGCCGTATGCTTCTTATAAACCTTCGAGGAGCCCGTCATGCTTGTTCAAAAAGATTCGACCTTCACCTCTCTCGGTCTCGTTTTGATGATCGCTCTCTTACAGTCGGCCTGCGCCACAACGTCGAGCGAGCAGCTGTTTCGATTTGATGCGGCGCCTTTTGACCGGCCAGCACCGGATGTTTCGCTCCTGGGGACCAACACTCAGACGTCGCCCGTCACGCGCGCACCCGCGAAGAGAGCAGCGTTGGCCATGCTTACCTCGGCTGATTCAAGCGAAGTCAGTGGCGAGGCTTCAGAGCCAACGAGCACTGAGCTACCAGCTACAGAAACGCCAAGCGTTGACGGGGCCGACACCGCCGCCGAGGGCAAGATGTGTCTGGCCCCATCGGCACTCCGAGAACGTGCGGAGGTAAATCCGGAGTTTTGGGAGGCGCTCGAGTGCGGTCAGAGCAACCATTATCTCGGTGCGCAGGTCGGATTTGGTGGGGCCATCGCCTCGATGGCGGTGCTCTCGTTGGTGGCTTCGCTTTCAGGCGACGGCGTCACTCAAGCATCGGCCATCCTTGGGGCAATCACCATTCCACCCGCGCTCCTGGCCGGCACGGTAGGGTGGATCTATGGCAAGCTCTCCGAGACCCAGTGTCGCCGAAAGCGTCGCATTGCGGGATTCCCCTCGGGTATTTCACCGCTGGAGGTCAACGTGGCCGAGTACCTCGAGCTGGAAGCCGCGCTGAATAAGCTGCGCGCGCGTGACGCACTTCCAACCAGACAGCTCCGGAAATTCAAGCGCCTTGAGGAAGAACAGAAGACGCTTATCGCACAAGATCCGCGTATCATGGATAGCGCCCCCGAGGCGGGCTGCCTTGAGATTACGCCCTTGATTGCGCGCACCGAGGAACTCAAGCGTCTGCGGGCCAAAGAGACACTCTCTCCCCGTGAGGCTCGACGCTTGGAGCGCCTCGAGCGCTTAGAGCAAGAAGCCTCCGACGCGCAATGAGACCCCGGCTACCCGTCTGCACATTAGGTCGACCTCCCGCAGGGACGTGCGTGCGGTAAGGTTCGGGCGAGCTTCTTGATGGGGGGCCGCTTCGTTGTGTGTACGGTCGGCGGCACCCGCGTGCAGCGGAATTTCCGTGGCTGAGCCAGCGGCTTAGGCTTGAGGTCCAACGGGAGCTTTGCGTCGACGAAGAGCTCAGCTGGGTCATGAAATTGAAGCTCATCCATCGGCACCGCAATCTTGGGTGGGCGAGGTGGCTCAGCCTTTAAGGGCTTTGCCAGAGCCTCTTGGCTTACCGGGTTGGGTAGGCTCGGATCTGAGCACGCCGCCGTGGAGAAGAGCGTCAGAACGAGGATACCTCCGCGTGTGCTTGCATTGAGTGTGAATAGAGTTGTCCGCATGGAAGCCTCCTTCGTGAAACCAGTGCGTGTTCTCTGGTATCGAAGGAGAGCGAGTTATGCGGACAGATGATGTTACTCAGGTTATTTGTCGCCGGGGCTGCCGGAGGCCTCGAACCGATTGAGATGCTCAATCAAGACCTCAGAGACGCGGTCGGCGGCATTCTCCGGAACCCAGTGATCGACGTCTTCGATAATCTCAAATTGATACGGTCCAGAAACATAATCTTCGGTTAGATAGGCCCCGTCTTCGCAGAGCGCGGTATCGCCGGTACTCCAGATATAGAGGGTCGGGGTGGTGATCATACCGAGGCTCTCGGTTGTGTCGGTTGTGATATTGGCGCGGTACCAGTCGAGTCCTGCTTTGAGAGCGCCGGGCTGGGTGAGCACGGCGAGATAATCGTCGATATGGCTCTGAGGCAGGTTGCCATAAATAGCGCGGAGCTGTGCCGCATCATTGGCCAACAAGATATCTTGGGAGTTCGGCTGGACGAAGAAGTCCATATACGCCGAAGCCGAATACTGACAGGACTCTGGGTCATTGCGGGTGATGGCGAAGGCGTCGAGGTGCGGGACTGAAACCGTCGTCAGCGACTTCAAGCGCTCGGGGGCAATACTTGCGGTTGCCCACGCCACCGACGCACCCCAGTCGTGTCCGACCAAGTGAAAGGTCTCGTAGCCGAGCGCGTCGGCCAAGCCTAAGACATCCTCGATGAGGTTTGGCAGCGCATAGGCGGCTTGCTCCTCGGGCCGTGCTAGCGGTGAGTACCCGCGTTGATTCGGGGCGACGGCACGGTAGCCTGCCTCGCCCAAGGCCAGGAGCTGGGCTTCCCACTCAATGGAGGTCTGGGGAAAGCCATGGAGTAGGATGACACCCGGACCATCGCTGGGGCCTGCAGCCCGGACATCGAAGATATACTCGCCGACCGTGAAGCTCGATGTACCAATACGCACCTCTTCGGGGGTGTCTGGATTGGTTGTCTCGGTAGAGGTCTCCGACGTCGTGTCGGGGGTATCGGTGTCGTTACTGGTAGTCCCACAGGCTGAGAGACTGAGGACAAGCGAGACGAGACCGGTGAGGCGGAGGAGCTTGGTGCGTGGCGTGTTCTTCATCCATTTAGGATCAGAGAGAGCCGAGGAAACTGCAAGCCGGAAGGTTGGTAAGGCGTTGAGCCGCATTCAGGTCCGAGGCTTGTAAGTGGATGATACTCGGAGTTGGAGAAGCTGCTCGAGTCTTGTTAGGGTTGGAGCCGAGAGGAAAAACGATGCGCTACATCATCATCGGAGACGTGCACGGGATGCTGGTTGAGCTTCAAGCGCTCATCGAGAAGCTCGAGCTGCGCTCGGATGACTGCATCGTCTTTGTCGGAGACCTCGTTGATAAGGGCCCGTCGCCTGAAGGTGTTGTGCGCTATGTGAAGGTGCTCTCCGAGGACTACGATGTCGTCGTTGTCGAAGGAAACCACGAAGAGAAGCATCGCCGCTTTCGTAAATCGCAGAATATGGAGATGAAGGGGGCCGAAGAGATCAGCCGCGTCTATGACACGCTCACCGAAGAAGAGCGGAGCTTCATGGCGAGCTTTGTGCCATTTCATCGAATCGAAGCCCATGGAATCC
>JAYYQC010000349.1:0-7261 GCA_036128675.1 Myxococcota bacterium
AAGCATCGAGGTTCCCGACGCCGAGGTTCAGAAATACTTTGACGACAACAAAGCGCGGTTCGTTGAGAAAGAGCAGATTAAGGCGAGCCGGATCTTGGTTCGTCTCACGAACGGCTCGAATGCAGGTGAGAAGAAGAGCGCCCTCAAGAAGGCTAAGTCGATTCTGGCAGATGCGAAGAAGCCAGGGGCGAACTTCGAAGAGCTCGCGAAAACGCATTCAGGCGCTCCTGACGCGCGTCGCGGCGGCCTCCTCGGCTGGCTTACGCGTGGTCGGATGCCAAAAGAGTTTGATGAGGCAGCATTCGCACTCAAGCCAGGCGAGCTCTCCGGCGTGATTGAGACACGTATGGGTTACGAAATCATTTTCGTGGCCGAGCGGAAAGAGGAACGCGAGCGTGCGTTCGAGGAAGTTCGTGACAATATCAAAAACTCGCTCTTCGCTCGTAAGCGTAACCAAAAGCGTCGCGATGTTCTTAAAGAACTCAAGTCGACCGCTAAAGTCGAGCAACTCATCCAGTTTGAGAAGCCTGCGCCACTCGCAATCTCGCCGAATAAGGCCAAGCCCGGGGCACCCGTTCCCGGCGCACCTGGAAAGCCAATGAAGGCGGCACCGGCGGCTGAGAAGCCTGCCCCCGAGGCAAAGCCCGCCGAGTAGTTTCCGGTGAGATGCACGCTTTTAAAGGGGTCCTTCGGGACCCCTTTTTTGTTTTGGAATGCCTTCACTTCCAGGGTGTCGTTCGCGCACCACGAAAGACTGTCTCGAGACCTAACCCGACTGCTCAGATCGCGGCCTGACCCTGTTCTGAGAAGCGACGTTATCGCATGGCTTACCGAAGCGTCTCTTCATGGCATTCAGGGATTTCGACACGTCTCAGGCCTTCTCTAGGGTGCGCCTAGGCTGGCATGCGCGGGAAGAGCTTCGCGTAGCTTTTGGCTCTCGTGCTCATGCTCACCGTCGTAATATCGCTGACCGTCGTAATATTGCCGACCGCGATGAAATGGATAGCGGCAGACTAGAGGATTGATTACTTGGTGACCCAAGAGTCAACGAGGAGAAGTGCGTATCTCTACTCGCTAAGGGGTGGGGTGATGGTTGCGACGTGGGGAGAGAAGGAAGGAAGCTGCTGGGTGTCGAGGACACCCAGCATTGCCATGTCTTAGAGGTCGTTGCAGATCGCGTCGCCGAGGAGGTCCTGACAGCTTACGCCCGCTTCTTTGCCGCATGCACCAATATTTGTTTCACAGATTTTGATAGGTTGACCGTCTGCGGTCTGCGCTACCTCGCTGCAGGTTGAACCGCAGTCGGCATCCGTTTGGCATGGAAAGCCGGTGCCTGAACAAGTGCTGCCGCCACCGCCGAAGAGGTCCGGAAAGCAGAAGTCGGATGGGCAGTCGGCGTCGGTAGCACAAGAGCAGAACGAGTTTTGCCCTTCAGAGCTTCCCAGACAGAACTTACCCGCGCCGCATTGCGCGTCGGTTGTACACGACTGATTTGGGTCGACGATCTGGACTCCGCCGCAATCTCCGTAACCGCTCGGACAATCCAGGTCAGTTCGGCAAGTAGGCGCACAGTAGTTCGCAGCGTTGCCCGCAACTTCATCATCAATCAAACAGATAGCATTGGTTCCGCAGTCTCCCGGAAGATTACCGCAGCTTTGGCAAAGCACCGATTGTCCTGGGTGTGGCGTACATGTTCCGTTCAGCGAGCACGTCTCACCATAATCGCAGTAGGATGGGTCTGGGTCTGGGCTGACAGGACAGGTGGAGCAGTTGCCATCAGTGCATTGTCCGCCAATACAAACCGAACCAAGCTGGCAGTCGCCGGAGTTTTGGCAGCCAGGCTGACAGGTCTCGGTGGAGCGGTCACAATAGAAATTGAAATCACAGTGAACGGTTGAACCGCAGCTCGTTGCTGGGATGCAGCGGCCGCCACTGGGGTCGTTGGCATTACAGATCTCGTCTTCAGCGCAGTCCTTATTGCCCAAGCAAGGTGGGCGTGGCTGACAGAGTTTGAAAGTGTTGCATTGATAGTCATCGCCAAATGCGGTGACACACTGGTCATCGGTTGAACATTCGCAAACGCCCTTTTCGGTGTTGCACTCAAGTCCGGTTGGGCAATCTGATTGTGATTCACACTCGCCGCCACCGACGCCGCCGCTATTTGCGCAGCCGGTCATCAGTGCCACAACGAAGAGCAGGGCAAGTCCTTTTAGGGGGATCATACATAGAGACTTCATCGTTACTTTCCTTGAGTCGAAGATTGGGTTGCGAGGACTGGCTGATACTCGATGACGATTTTCTGGCCAGGGCTTGGAACTGAGCCAGAGCGGAAGACAATCGAGTTGCTGTTTTCGTCGTACTGATAACCGGTTGGGGATGTGGAATCAGCCGCGACTTGTTCAATTGCGACGTTATCAACAGTGACGCAGAACGGTCCGATTTGCGGCGTAGCGCACGGGATACGCGCACCAAGACCCGGTGTTCCATCCAATGTGAAACGTGCCTTGAGGTTTGAAGCCGTGAGTGACAGGTCGTTCAGTGTACTGGCGAAGTCATTACAGATACTGGCATAGACGCCGCCCGTTAGACTTGCGAGGTCAACGTAGCGGTCACCAGGCTCTGCGCTCGAGCAGCCTGAGCCCGGTGGGCCTACGATCGCTGAAACTGAGATGAGGCTCTCGTTGCCTGGACCTTTATAGCCCTCGAAGAGCTTCCGGTAATAATTGACTGGACCGAAGCTCTTATCATTCTCGTCGCTTACCATAATGATAAAGAGCGCTGCGTCGTCGCGAAGAAACCCGCTGTTGGGTGGTGTTGGGGCTTGGCCTGGGCGCCACTCTGGTCCAACGCCGAGGGCGAGTGATGCGGTTTCGAAGGCCTTTTCTAGTTTCGCCCCGCTGGTACCGACTTTAATGTTTTCGAGGAACACGTTTGCGGGGTCGACTGTAAGCGGATTGATATACGAGTCGATTTGGCCACTTCCAAGGTGAAGCTGCCCTCGATCATCAGGGTCGGTGGAAACAACGCCGATGTGGTAGTCGACACCAGTCGAGATCAACTGGCTAATAAAGGCTTGAAAGTTGGCACCGATGCCAGCCTGCTCTTCAGCCATACTTTGTGAGTTGTCGACGACCCAAAGGATGTCGATTTTTGCAGCCGCGATTTGTTCGAATTCTTCTTTCTGGGTACTGAGGGCGAGTAGGACGTCCTCTTGGCACGATACGACAGAGAATCCAACGAGCGTGCCAAGCAGCAGCGCCCTGCGGAGGAAATAGCTCTCGGATGAGCGGGGATTGGTATTCATGGTTTCTCCCGAATTGATGATCGATAAATCGATAGCGCTTCCTAGGAGCCGTGAGCGATGTTGTCAAACGTTCCGAACTTACGAGTGCTTGGACGATCGCGCTGAGTATGGAATTCTAACGTCGTGGAAATAGGAACAGAAACAAAACTCGAGATCCGAGGTCTCAGAATCTTGGTTGCGGACGACCATCCGGCAATCCGTGAGCTGCTGACTGAACTTCTAGAGGCCGAGGGTGCTCTCGTAGAAACGGTTGCAAGTGGGTTGGAAGCTTGGACGAAGCTGAAGGAGCCGTTCGATGTGCTCTTAACTGACCTCAAAATGCCCGAAGTTGATGGCTTAGAGTTGATCCGGAGAACCGTACAACTCGATGAGCCCCCGGTGATCGTTATGATGACTGGCTATGGTACCGTCGATACAGCAGTCGAGGCGATGAAGTTGGGCGCTTACGATTATGTTCTCAAGCCTTTTCGCCCCAACGACATCATGACGGTAATGCTTAAGGCGTGGCGTCGGCGGCTCGATGAACGCGAGCGCGCAATCTTACGCAGTCAGGTCGACTTCTACGAACTGTCGAGGGAACTATCGCAAGCGGGTTCATTGGACTCTCAGCTTCAATCTGTTGTGGAGCTGAGTCGTCGGGAGTGCAGAGCAGATTACGTGACATTGTTAACCTTGGGTGAGGGAGAGACCCAATTCATATCAAAGGCGCAAAGTGGTGATGTCGATCTTACACCATGGGTTGGTCCAGAGATGCTTTCGCTTTCCACCGGCGTGGCTTTGACAACATTTGAACTCGCTGAGGCCGTTCCAAGTTGGCGCTCTAGAGGCGAGGCTCTCTTGGAGGCATTTGCCTGGGCACCATTGCGTGTTCGCGGTACGCCGATTGGGTTGCTTTGTGCCGGCCGTGGGCCAGGGAATTCTGGTGCGTTTTCTGATGGAGAGCGTCGTGGCTTGGAGATCTTTGGTTCGAGAGCAGCCGCAGCGATCGACTCTCATTCCCTCTACGACGACCTTCAGGGAACATTTACCCAGACGCTTGAGGGCTTCGCTCGAGCCCTCGAAGCAAAAGATTCCTATACGCATGGTCATTCTGACCGTGTAGCGTTTTATGCCCGTCTCATCTGCGAGATGCTTGGATTGCCCGCCCCTGAAATTGACCAGATTGAGCATGGTGGACTCATGCATGATATTGGCAAAATAGGAATCGGTGGAAGTCAACTCAACAAGCCTCAACGGTTAACTGCCGATGAATATCTCATGTTTCAGAGTCACCCAGTGAAGGGAAAACGCATTTTAGAGCCCGTATCCTTTTTGCGACATCTCATTCCCTGCGTTTACCATCACCACGAGTCCTGGGACGGTACTGGATATCCAGAGGGACTTGATGGCGAAGCGATTCCCTTGGAAGCGCGTATCATGGCGGTAGCCGACACGTATGACGCGATGACCTCCGATCGTCCTTATCGCAAAGCACTCCCGCATTATTTCGCGATGAAAGAGATTCGAGCATGCGCGGGTAAACAGTTCGACCCAAAAGTGGTGGAAGCTTTTGAGGAGGCGATCGAGGCGCATCGGCGTGATTGTGCGAAGCACGGAAAGTGGTGTGTCCCCTGAAATCGCGGGGTTCGTGATTTCGAACTTGTCGACTTTCTCTCATACATCTACTCTCCTTGTGAGTTCGGAGCTTACCCATACTTACGGACGCGACGCCCATCGTGACCAAGCTTCGATTCAGGGAGACCAATCGCTATGCTTTTCCGAAGCTTATTTGTTGCGAGCTTGCTTGCGCTATCCACGAATGCGTGGGCCAACGACCTTACGAATCTTGAGCGCGTTCACCACGTTGGGGCGATTTCACAGACTCAGAAATCCTTGCTCGATACCTGGAGTCAAGGTCGAGCACTCCAGCTCGAACCCGTGTTTGGAAGCTACTACCTCGTCCTTGGGAAGGACGGCAGCGCCCTCGATAAAGGATGGGCCGCGACCCTCCCAGCCGGTACCCAGGAGCTTGCTGTCTTCCGCGAAGCGCAGAAGACGTCCCTGAAGATTTCAGACGGTCGACTCCGCTTTCGTCTGACAAGAGACGGCCGCCTTCGCTCGGTATCACAGGCTTTGGCCGGATTTTCCCCGAAGTTTTCGGTCGTTCACCAGCAGACCCGCGTGTACGAAGCGGTCCTCAGTGCACCTGGGGCGGTCCTTGAAGCGAGCCGCGCAATGAACGCCCTAGCCGATACGCTCTGGGCAACACCGGACTTCATCTACAAGAAATCGCTCAAGGGTGAGACAAACGACCCGCTTCTCGACAGTCAGTGGCACCACGCGTGGATCGGAAGCCGCGCTGCTTGGGATATCTCGGAAGGTAGCGCCGAGATTGTCATCGCAATCATCGACTCCGGCGTAGACATGGAACACCCGAGCTTTGAAGGTAAACTCATCGCACCTTACGATCCACTCGACCGCGATGAGGACCCGACGCCTGATTATTCAGACGCGCACGGAACCAGCTGTGCTGGCCTAGCTGCCGCAAAAGGAAATGACGCGTTTGGTGGTATTGGTGTCTGTCCTAACTGCTCCATTATGCCAATTCGGATCTTAAGCGAGTCTGGCTACAGCCGATACGGTGCCGACAGCGATGCATTCCGTTGGGCCGTTGATAACGGTGCTCAAATCCTCTCAAACAGTTGGGGAACAATTGAACCATCGCAGATTCCACCCAATTTGGCGGACGCTATCGTCTACGCCGCGGATACAGCGCGAGACGGTAAAGGTGCGGTTGTTCTCTTCGCTGCTGGTAACGATTCCCGCGAAAATGAGCCTTACGAGCTTGCGAGTCACCCAATGGTCCTAGGGGTTGCAGCCACCAGTTCTCGCGACTATCGCGAATATTACAGCAACTTTGGCGATGATGTTGACCTCTCGGCACCTGCAGGAGCGGTCACTGAGGATATGCTGGGTGCGAAGGGCTACAGCGACGGAGATTTCACTTATTCATTTGGTGGTACAAGTGCCGCTACCCCAGTCGTTGCTGGCGTCGCTGGTCTCATTCTGAGTGTGAACCCCGAACTGACCCGAGGCCAAGTCTACGAAGTTCTAACGAGCAGCACCGACAAAATTGGGAATCAACCTTACGTAGACGGTTTTAACAAGTACTACGGATTTGGACGTGTGAATGCGTATCGCGCGCTGCAAACAACGGTCGGTGGTGAAATTTGTCAGCCGGAAGACGAAATCTGTGACAACGGACTCGATGACGACTGTGATGGTCTAGCCGATGAGAGAGACCCAAGCTGCGCACCTGAGCTTATCGGTGTGGGCATTGCATGCGTAAGCGATTTGGATTGCGGCTCTGAAGCAACGTGTCTTGGCGAAGATTACGGGTTTCCAAATGGTTACTGCACGGTTGGCTGTGAAGGTAGCTGCCCGGATGACGGCGTATGCGCGCCAATCTGGCAGGGACAGCAAGCGTGTTTTGACTCTTGTAGCACACGTGAAGACTGTCGCGATGGCTATGACTGCATGGCGATGGGCGGAGCAACAGCGTGTATTCCATCTTGCACGGTGAATGGCTGTCGCGCCGGAGAGATGTGCGATGAGAATACCGGTGAGTGCTACCATGATGGTCCCATCGCGGCAGGTGGACCCTGTACGGATAGTGTCGAGTGTGCCAACGACGGGTTTTGCTTCAGCGAAGAACAATACGGTATCTTAGGTGGCTACTGCGGTGATTTCTGTAATAGCGCTGCCGATTGTGGCGAGGGCTTCGGCTGTGAAGACTTCGGCCGCTTCAACATGTGTACCGTGAACTGCGAATACAATAGCGATTGTCGTGACGGCTATGTGTGTTACCCATCCGATAGCAATCCCGAAATGGGAATGTGCTGGGAGTCCTGCTTCACTGCTGGGTGCGAAGAAGGGTCATTTTGCAACCAGTATGGTCTATGCGGTGACGAAATGCCT
>JAYYQC010000350.1:0-6918 GCA_036128675.1 Myxococcota bacterium
CCCGGAGCTGAAGATGCGGATTGGGATCCATCATGGACCATCGGTGGTGGGGACCTTCGGATCGGAGAAGCGCTCGGATTATACCGCGATTGGTCCCACCGTGAACCTGGCCAGCCGGATTGAATCAGTCTGCGTACCGGGACAGGTCTTTGTCTCGGGCGAGCTCTGCGATTTTCTTCCTGAAGACGCCGCCGAAGAAGTGGGGGAGTTCGACCTCAAAGGCATTGCTGGTGAGGTCTCGTTGTATCGCGTTGTGTAGCTGCGAGATGACCTTTGGCCAACACCTCAGAGAATATGAAACGGCATAACGTTTCTGACAATGGAGAAGTAGTATGAAAGTAGAGTCACCCCGACCGATATCGGCTTTCTGCCTCTCGGTAGTCCTGTCTCTCGCATGGCTAGGTGCGGGCTGTGCCCACCAACCGAGCACCGCTGTGCAGTGGCCACCACCAGAGGCCGACGCGACGAATCCTCAAGAGGCGTGGGTCCTCCACGGGACCGGTGTGGCAGAGCTTGTCCCCGGAGCGCCTATACCCGAGTCGGTGTATGCACGCGAAGGCAAGAGCTTCGATGAGCTGTGGACCAACCCGATGCGTGGGCTCGATGAGATGGAAGTCGCAGTTCAGGGCTTTCGCGACCAGGAGGGCTATCCATTGGTGAAGCTCGCCAAGCTGGATGTGGTTGCTCAGCTTGCGCATAACCGCATACTTATGGGGATCTGGGTCGGCGCAAGCGTGCGCACACAAGAGGGGACCGGCAAGGGCAGCACAAGGGCAGAGCTAGAATCCGCCCATGGTCCCTTGTCGCAATACGATATGCCCGAGCCTTACCACTGCGTCCTTGGAGGCTCAGAGTTGAAGCACGTGACCTTCCTCTTTAGAGAGCGTTGCAGCGAGGTTCAGGCCAACACGCCCTGTGCCGCGGTCTATGTCGGCGGATACGAGGAGCCAGAAGAAGTTCCGCTACACGAGCAGCCTTATTGAGGGGCGAACCCGTCGTCTCGGGTTTGGTTTGATGCGAATACCACGCATAAGGTTTGGTGTAGGGGATGCCCTGAGCGCGTATCAAACCGACTCAGGTGTAGGTAAATCATTAAACTTATCAGTTGGTTAGGCTTCTTCAGTCCAATTCACTTTCTTCAGTGGCATCCATAGACAACCCGCGTTGGATTCGTTAACGCGCGGCTAAATCTGTCTACATATGGGGGCTTAAAGATGATTCGCGCTCTTGGTTTGTTCTTCGTTGTATCGGTTTTGATGGGATGTGCAGCCACTGACACGCTTGAGGTCGCACCTGAGGACTGTGCCGGTGTCCCCAATGGGTCCTCCGTCCTAGATGAATGCGGTGTGTGCGATGGCGATGGCTCCAGCTGCGCTGACTGCGCGGGCGTCCCCAATGGCGAAGCGCTCCTCGATGAATGCGGCGTCTGCGAAGGCGACGATTCGACGTGCGCTGATTGTCTCGGCATCCCTAACGGTGATGCAGTAGTCGATGCCTGCGGTGTGTGCGATGGCGATGGCTCCAGCTGTGCTGATTGCGCCGGTGTCCCAAATGGCGACGCATTGGTTGATGCATGTGGCGTGTGCGACGGTGATGGGTCCAGTTGTGCGGACTGCGCCGGTGTTCCTAATGGCGATGCTGTCCTTGACGCTTGCGGCGTCTGTGAAGGGGATGACTCCAGCTGTGCTGACTGTCTCGGTGTCCCCAATGGTGCGGCGGTTCTCGATGAATGCGGCGTCTGCGAAGGTGACGGTTCGAGCTGCGCCGATTGTGCCGGTGTACCGAATGGTTCCTCGATTTTGGATGCCTGTGGTGTGTGCGACGGTGATGGGTCCAGCTGTGCCGACTGCGCCGGTGTTTCGAATGGTCCTGCGGTCTTCGATGAGTGCGGTGTATGTGACGGCGATGGGTCCAGCTGTGCTGATTGCGCCGGCGTTCCGAACGGTCCTGCGGTCTTGGATGAATGTGGCGTCTGCGATGGCGATGGCTCGACCTGCGCACCTTCAGTGATCATCACGCCTGAAGCCGATGCGCTGGTGAACAGTTACAGCCCGACCACCAACTATGGCCTTCAAGAAGAACTCCGCGTCGACCGCGGTGCCGACGAGTCTTACCTGCGCTTCAATCTCTCTGCGCATATCCCTGCCGGTGCAACGATTGAGAGCGTCGCATTTAAAGCCACGGCGCATACTGGCTTTGCGTGGGGGAATGACGGGAACGTGTACACCTACCTTGTCGAAGACGATACCTGGGCTGAAGACGGTATCCATTGGAATAACCGTCCGAGCGTGACAGGTGAGAGTCTTGGTCACTGGTGGCTTTGGTACGATTACAGCGATTTCACGGTCCGAGTGGGGCAGCATGCAACCGCGGAGATGACCGCAGAGGTCCAAACCCAGCTCGATCTGGATGGGCTTCTGAGTGTTCGGCTTCACTCGCCTGGCTACCGAACCAATTACCGCTCCCGCGAATATGCCGACGCGTCGATGCGCCCGCGTCTCGAAGTGGATTATATCGATTGCGCCGGGATTCACTCCGGTGACGCCTTCTTAGACAACTGCGGCGATTGTGTCGGCGGAACCACGGGGCTTGCGCCGAGTGACTGCTCAGAGCCGGAACCCGAACCAGACCCTGAGATTGGCTTTGGCTCCAGCACAGCCTTGGGGCAGCAGGGTAATTGCGGTGGTTCGAATGTGAGTCGAAACTGCCCAGTTGGCTATGTCGCAGTGGGTTATCAAGGTAAGACCGGAGCCTGGTTCGATAATTTCAGGCTCGTCTGCCGTGAGCTTCTCACCGACGGCTCTCTGGGCGCTACCACAACAACGGGCACCAATGGCACGAGCAACAGTGGCAATGCCCGGGGGCCTTACTACTGTCCCAATGGCGAGGTCATGGTGGGCGCTCAGGTCCGTGCCGGCGACCACATGGATTATCTCCGTGGCCGCTGTATGAGCGTCTCTGATGTGGTGGCTGGCAGCAACGCCGGCTATACCTCGTCAGCAGGTGGCATGGGTAACTCAGGCGGCGGAAGCAACTACGGTGACCGCATCTGCCCAGCGGGTTATGCAATCACTGGCATGACCGGTAGCAACCGCCAATATGCCTGCCGGGTCAGCTGGACCTGTACCAATCTGACGCTACAATAAGCAGCGGACAATATCGGCGAGGGGTGGGCCCTCTAGCTAGTGGGTTCTGCAACGCCTTAAGCGCTTTACCGACGCCAAATCGGGATGCAGTATAGCGCTCGGGTCATCTCCAATGACCGGGGCAAAGCACCGTTTTCTTGAAGCGGTAACCATGCTCTACTGACGAAGTGAAAACGAACCCACGAAGATACCTCGGCCCGGGCCACATCATTGTGGTCATCTTGTTCGCGTTGGCCACTTGGTCGACCGGCTGCGGTGTAGAGCGCCGCGAGCAACCCGTGGCGGTAGATGGGGTCTTGGACCTTTCCGACTGGGACTTTGAGAGGGATGGACGGGTCGAGCTTGCCGGGACGTGGCGCTTTGTTTGGGAAGCACTGGTCGAGCCGATGTCGGTCGATACATTTCGCACAAGTCACCAAGGTACCATCGAGGTACCGGCCGCAATGTGGCACGCACAACCACATCCCGACCGACCAGGCGAAATGCTACCTGGTACGGGATTTGCGACCTATTCACTTCAGGTGATTTTGCCGAAGGGCTCGAGTGTTTCAAACCTTGCACTTCACGGGCGAAATCAGGGTGGCGCGGTGGATTGGCGGATCTTGAGCCCAGATGGCACCGCTACGCTCGGCCAAGAAATGCAGGGAAAGGTTGGTAAGAGTGCCGAGGAAGCCATTAACTTTCAGTATTCCGCGCTCTTTGGATTTTTGACGGACGAACACCAGAGCATTCACCTCATGGCGCAGATGAGCAATTTTGACTGGGCACGTGCTGGTTTTTGGCTGAGTCCCTATTTGGGATTAGAAAAGGAGATCCGTCAGGATAAAACCCGCACGCTTCTTACCGAAGCCATCATCTTCGGTATCTGTCTCATTACGGCACTCTACCACCTGATTGTTTTTTTCCAGCGTCGAGAGGATGCATCCAATCTTTATTTCGCGTGCCTCTGTGGAGCGATAGCGATAAGGCAGTGGTTGACCGGTCGATTTTTCGAAGAGCTCGGTGTTGAGGCCTCGCGCTTCGCTTTCGATGTGATGATGTCGGCGGAGTGGGGTACCATGGTTTTGATGGTGCTCTTCGCTGCACTCTTTATCGAAGCGCTGGTCCCGAGCCGGCGCTTTAAGCGCTTCGTTCGGGTTTGGTGTGTGGGGTTGGGCCTCTTGGTGTTGGCTCTTGTATTGTTTACCGCGCCTATCACTTATTCGCCTTACTCTGGCTATATTCAGGTCTATACCCTTGGGACTGCCTTTGTCCTCATCGGCTACCTTACCTATCGTTCTTTTCGGGGTAATGTGATTGGTCGTTGGCTCCTTGCCTCAATGGCATTCACGGTGATTGCGGGTGTCAACGATGTCCTGACGGCGCGTGCTCTCATCGATACGCCCTATCTTATTCCTTACGCCTTTGTGGCGTGTATCTTGGCGCAGAGTGCGATTCTCTCTGGCCGTTCGGCTTTTGCGCATAACCGAGCTAAGCATCTGAGTGAGAACCTGCGTCGGGAGGTCGATGCCCAAACCGAAGACCTTAAAATCAAAGCGCGCGAAGCCGAAGACGCGCGTCTGGATGCCCTCGAGGCGAAAGAAGAAGCAGACCGGCTTCGCAAAGATGCTGAGTTTCATTCCGAGGAACTTGAGGCCTTGGACCAACAGAAGACCGCGTTTTTTCAAAATATGTCGCATGAGCTCCGGACCCCGTTGACCTTGATCTTGGGGCCCCTGGAAGACTCTTCCAAGCGCCACGCTGGTGATGAGGACCTGGTTGTCGCAACCAATAATGCCCGGCGTCTCCTGCGCTTGGTAAATCAGCTCCTCGATTTTCAAAAACTCGAAGCCGGGAAAAAAGAACTTTCCCTCAGTCCTTTAAATCTCAATCGGTTCACCCACGTCTTAGGCGACTACTTCGCCTCGGCCTGTTCAAGCAAAGACATCGACTTTCATGTGACGCGCGACGGTAAACAGCTCGTAAGAGATGCGCGTCTGATGATTGAGTCTGAATCCGATGCGCTCGAGAAAGTCGCGTTTAACTTCCTCTCCAACGCTCTTAAATACACGCCACGTGGTGGACGCATCGAGCTTGGACTTGCGTCTCAAAACGACCAGCGGGTTCGCCTCTTTGTCAAAGATTCTGGCCCGGGGATTTCTGAAGAAGGCCAGACCAAGCTCTTTCAGGTTTTTAGTCAGGTCGACGAATCCACCACCCGAGAATACGAGGGAACCGGTCTTGGTTTAGCGCTGGTGAAGTCCTTGGTGGAAGAGATGGGGGGCAGCGTTGGTGTTGAGAGTACACTAGGGCAGGGCTCTTCATTTTTTGCTGAATTCCCAGTGACCGATTTGGATGTTGAAAACGACGAGGTTGATGCGTTTGAGGCCCGTGCGTGGCTCTTGGCGGATACCGGCGAGACCGGGGTGGATACAGAGGTCGAAGAAGAGGGCGACGCAGCGGAGGAACGTGAAGGAAAGGGTGCGCTCGTCCTTGTGGTAGATGATTTAGAGGACATGCGGACCCTTATCGGTAAAGCCCTCAAGAGACGAGGCTATCGGGTGCTTAAGGCCGCCAACGGGGAACAGGGGTATGAGGTCATCTGCGACCGGAAACCGGATTTGGTGATCACAGATTGGATGATGCCTAAGCTCTCCGGTCCTGAGATGTTGAAGAAGGTTCGTGCGAATGCCGATTGTGCGACGACACCGGTGATTCTCTTGACCGCGAAGAGCGACGAGGAATCGAAATTAATCGGGACAGAGATTGGGGCGGATATTTTTTTGGGTAAGCCTTTCAACGACCAAGAGCTTGGCTCAGCCGTCCGCAACCTTCTGGGGCTGAAATCTCGTGAAAAAGAGGTCCAGCGCCTCAATGATTATATCACCGAGAGTGTGCTAAAGCGCTACCTACCTCCAACGCTGATTGGCGATATCTTAAGTGGCAAGCTCAGTATGGATAAGCCCGCGGAGCTGAGGGATATCACGGTGCTCTTTTCTGACCTCGAAGGCTTTACGCAGACCTCTGAGCAGCTCGGGCCAGAAGGTATCTCAGATTTTCTCAACGAATACCTCACCGTAATGAACGAGGTCATCTTCGAGCATGGTGGGACCATCGATAAGTTTATCGGGGATGCGATTATGGTGCTTTTTGGTGCACCGCAGGACATGTCACCTCAAGAGCAGGTCAAGCGCGCGGCTGACTGCGCCAAAGCGATGCAGCGGGCGATGCAGGGGCTGACGAACGTTTGGAAGAAAGAGGGTGCCGGCCACCTTCAGATGCGGATTGGAATTCATCATGGTAAAGCCGTCGTTGGAAATTTCGGCTCTACGCAACGCTCAGATTACACGGCCATCGGTCCGACCGTGAATATGGCCGCGCGGATCGAGTCGGCTTCTGAGGCGGGGGAAGTCTTTGTGTCGGAAGAGACTGCGAAGCTTTTGGGCGAGGGCTCCACGGTTGAAGTGGGAACCTTTGAATTAAAGGGCATCGACGGTGAAGCGATGCTCTATCGATTGGCTCAAGGCAGATAATTTCGATGCTCGGGTCTGGCCCTCCGGTACTCTCGTCCAATGCCACCACATAATCCCCCGCGTTTGTTAAACATTTTAAAATCAGGCAGACGTGACCCTCCTCACGCCTGTGCGCGGTGCAGCCAACGAAATTCGAATAGCTGTGGCTTTCGCCTTTCGAAGTGTTACCTTTAGAGTTCCCCGCACCCTGGTTGAAGTTGTGAGTAACCGTCTACAGACAATTGATTGGGAAGACCGAAAGTTGAGCACGCTCACTGCTC
>JAYYQC010000351.1:0-2373 GCA_036128675.1 Myxococcota bacterium
AGGGGCAAAACATCACCCGCGACTCTTCATTTCATCAGATCGCCGAAGATTTGCGCAAGGCCGCAAAATCATGATCATTTCGGGTATGGCCAACCAACTTAGACATCGCGTTTTCGTCCTCGGTATCACAGCACTCAGCCTTCTCGCCTGCGCACCTCAGGTCAGGACCGCCTCGCTCTTCGGCCCGTCGACAGCCCTCGACGCGAAAGACTACCGACTGGTGCTCAAGACGTGGACCCGTTCGACGAAGGTTTACAGCTCACTCGACACCAAGCTTTTCATCGACGCTACGCTCCACTCCCCTGAATTTAGGAGAGTTTTCGCATTAGCGTTCCCCGATATCTACGGGCAGGGTGGCGAAGTTACGCGGCGTGAGTTGGTCGACCTCTCCGGGGGTATCGAGCAATATGTGAACTTCTTTATCAGTGCCTATACCGCGGACACCAAGTGGAATGACTTCAATCAACCGGACTCGATTTGGCGGCTTACCTTGAGCAGCAACGAGGGGATTGTGGTCTCTCCCGCTCAGATCATTCAGGTAAAGATCGACGCAAATCTCCGAGCGGTCTACCCGCATATTGATGGATTTGATCGCGCTTACCTCATCCGGTTCCCTCTGACTGACCCTATGCAGCGCCTTCTCCTGAAGCGGGATACCGAGAGCCTCACGCTTCGGGCTGCGAGCGCACTCGGAGTCGCCGATCTCACCTGGCAGCTTGAACCGCTCGAAATCAAGGACGAACCCCTCTCTTTAGCTCCCTGACCTTGCAATATCGCGGGTCCCCCCCCATATTGGCCAAAACTTTCTGAACAACCCAAAGGTGTTGGAGCATCCTATGAGTGATTTAATCCAAAATTTGTCCGAAGATTCCTTTCAGAACGATGTCCTAGAAGCTGATGGTCCGATTCTCGTAGACTTCTGGGCAGAATGGTGTGGCCCTTGCCGCGCGCTTACCCCAGTACTCGAAGAAACTGCAAAAGCCTACGAAGGTAAGGTTTCGGTGATGAAGCTCAATGTCGACGAAGCACGCACCACCGCAATGAAGTACAACGTACAGTCCATCCCAATGATGGTTGTTTTCCAAGGCGGAGAGGTAAAGGAAAGCATCGTTGGCCTCGTAAGCAAGGCAAAGCTCGACGACATGCTTTCAAAGTACGTCGCATAAGACGGTCCACAAACTGGACGCATGAGAAGGCACCCTCTGGGTGCCATTTTTTATGCTAGGACGCGGCTGTTCCGATTTTTTGGCGAGCCGCAACACTCCACAATAAGCCTAAGGCTGCCATGACCGTGAGATAACTGGTCCCTCCATACGAAAAGAGGGGCAGCGTTAGCCCAACGACCGGCAACATCCCAATGACCATGCCCACATTAATGGCTGCCTGCCAAAAGATCAGCGCCGCGACACCCACCGCCAATAGAGCGCCGTAGACATCGCGAGCGTCGCTGGCAATCGAGAGAGCCCAAAGGATAATGGCCATATAGAGTACAAGCAAAATGACACAACCTATGAATCCGGTCTCTTCAGCCCAGACGCTGAAAGCAAAGTCGGTATGTTGCTCTGGTAAAAACGAGAGCTGGGTCTGAGTTCCGCCCCTATGCCCTTTACCCCTTAGCTGACCAGACCCCACCGCAATCAAGGATTGATAGGCGTTCCAGCCCGCGCCGTGAATGTCTTGATCCGGATTTAGGAACGTCAGAATTCGACGCTTCTGGTAATCCTTCAAAACCGCGAGCCAACCAATTGCCGCAACCGCGATGCCTTGAAGCCCCAGCCACACGAGCGAAATTCGACGGATCCCGACAACTAGAATCATCGACATACCAACCAAGAATACGATTCCCGATGTCCCAAGGTCTGGCTCAACGAGAATCAACAAAAATGGCAGCAAAAGTACATCGATTGGCGCCAAGAGCCGGTCGAGGAAATCATGACGCTGTTCAAAGAAGTGCTTCACCGAGAGTAAGAGATAGCCGAGCAGCACAAAGCACAAAGTACCTCTCAACCAGAACACCGACTGAGCTTCAGCCCAAAGTCCACCTGTGGACGTCTCCGCAACCATAAAGCGCACCAATGTCTCGCCCGGCTGATTCAACCATGCCGCGTTCCAGACCCACATCAACGCAGCAATAAGAACCAACGCGATGGCTGAGGTTCCCAATATCCAGTTGCGTTTCACAACCGCAGAGAGGGGCTCAAGCCGCGCCCGCGTTTTATCGATTTGATAAAGAAGCCCCAGTGAGGCACCGGCCGATAAAAAGATACTACCGAGTAAACCAAACTTAAGCCACGAAGCCTCCGTCGCTCCGACTACCATATCGGCTGCACTCCCTTGTTCGGCAGCCATCATCCGCGCGACTGATCCCAGAGG
>JAYYQC010000352.1:0-5375 GCA_036128675.1 Myxococcota bacterium
TCACTGGTATCGTAGTCGGTTGAAACAGTCTCAGGGTTACAGTTGACCATGATAGACTCGATGCCAAGATCCTTAAGCGCGAAGGATGCATGACAGGAGCAGTAATCGAACTCGATTCCCTGACCAATTCTGTTCGGGCCACTGCCCAGGATCATTACCTTGCGTGCGTCAGTGGGACAGGCCTCATCCTCGTCCTCATACGCTGAGTACAGGTACGGTGTATTGGACTCGACCTCAGCTGCGCAGGTGTCGACCATCTTGTAGACCGGCTTGATCCCAAGGTTGATGCGCTTGGCCCGTACTTTCTCGGCTGTCGTGCCGAGAAGGAACGAAATCCGACGGTCTGAGAATCCGTCGCGCTTGGCTTTCCGAAGCAGCTCCGCATCAATGGTCTCGAGAGTGGTGGCACGAATGCTACCTTGTAGCTCCGCGAACTGTTGGAACTGATCGAGAAACCAAGGGTCAATCGATGTCAGCTGGCTAACTTCTTCTACACTCCAGCCCTGCTCCAAGGCATACACGACATAACGAATCCGCTCGTCAGACGGCACGGAGAGCTTTTTAGCGAGCTCGCGGCGGTCGGTCTCGGTCGGACGGGTCGGGTTTTTCACCTCGAGAGAGCGTAGAGCCTTGAAGAACGATTCCCGTAAGGTTCGCCCAATCGCCATAACCTCGCCAACGGACTTCATTTGGGTGCCGAGCTTATTCTCACTGCCGGGGAATTTCTCAAAGGCAAACTTAGGAATCTTCGTGACGACGTAGTCGAGTGCCGGCTCGAAGGCGGCAGGAGTGGTTTTCGTGATGTCGTTAGGTAGCTCGTCTAGTGTGTAACCCACGGCGAGTTTGGCTGCGACCTTGGCAATCGGAAAGCCAGTTGCTTTCGATGCAAGTGCCGATGAGCGAGAGACGCGAGGGTTCATCTCGATGACAATCAGGCGACCTGATTTCGGGTCAACTGCGAACTGAACGTTTGAGCCGCCTGTATCGACCTTGACCTTACGAAGAACAGCTGCAGCTGCATTCCGCATGACTTGGTATTCTTTATCGGTGAGGGTCTGTGCAGGGGCTACCGTAATCGAGTCACCAGTATGCACGCCCATCGCATCGATGTTTTCAATCGAGCATACGATGACGACGTTGTCATTCTTGTCTCGAATAACCTCAAGTTCGTATTCCTTCCAGCCGAGCAGAGACTCTTCGACAAGAACCTGCCCTACTGGCGATAGGTCGATACCGTGCCGGGTGATTTCTTTGAGCTCATCAAGGTTGTAAGCGATGCCGCCACCGCTTCCGCCGAGTGTAAACGAAGGTCGAATAATAATCGGGAAACCGGATTCTTCCGAGAAACGGATTGCGTGGTCGACGGTGGTTGCAATGACACTTTTCGGTACGCCCAGGTCGATTTCAATCATTGCACGTCGGAAGAGTTCTCTGTCCTCTGCAACTTCGATTGCAGTGACGCTTGCACCGAGGAGCTCGACGCCATGCTTCGCGAGAATACCCTCTTTCTCAAGTTCCAACGCCAAGTTGAGTGCGGTCTGACCACCTACGGTCGGGAGGATCGCATCCGGTTTTTCTCGCTTGATGATTTCATCGAGAAAGCGCGGGGTGAGCGGCTCAACGTAGGTGCGGTCAGCAATGCCCGGATCGGTCATGATTGTGGCCGGGTTCGAGTTCACCAAGATCACGTGGTAACCCTCAGCCTTCAAAGCTTTGATCGCTTGGGTGCCGGAGTAATCGAACTCACAGGCCTGACCGATAACAATCGGGCCGGAGCCAAGGACTAGAATAGATTTTATATCGGTACGTTTTGGCATCAGTGTCTCACTAAGCTTGAGCGTCAGCTTTCCATGACTTCATTTGGTCGACAAATCGGTCAAAGAGGTAGTTTGCGTCGTGCGGTCCCGGCGACGCCTCCGGGTGATATTGGACACTGAACGCGGATGTATGCTTAAGGCGAATTCCCTCAAGGGTTCCATCGTTGAGATTGACGTGCGTCATCTCGACGTTCTCTTTATCGAGAGAGTCGATGTCGATGCAGAATCCGTGGTTCTGAGATGTAATCTCGACCTTACGGGTGCTCAGGTCCTGAACCGGGTGGTTCCCTCCCCGGTGACCGAAGGGCATCTTGAATGATTTGGCACCTGTGGCCACCGCAAGGATTTGGTGCCCGAGGCAGATGCCGAAAATCGGCACTTTGCCGATGAGCTTTTTGACATTGACTGCGGCGTATTCCACCGGCTCGGGGTCACCAGGCCCATTCGAAAGCATCACGCCGTCGGGATTAAGTGCCAAAACCTCTTCCGCGGTAGTTTGAGCGGGCACAACCGTGACCTGGCATCCTTTACCAACAAGCTGTCGTAGGATGCCGCGCTTTACGCCGAAATCGTACACGACGACTTGAAGTGGCTTTTCCACGTCTGGCCGAGGAGCCTTCTTATTGGCGTCGGCGAAGTCTACTTCGCGCTCACTCCAGTGATAGCGGTGCCCTGCGGTCACGACAGACGCGAGGTCGCGTCCCGACATGCTAGGCACTTGCTGGACTCGCGCCACACGCTCTTCCGGACTCATCTCACCGTCGTCGTTAAAGATCATGCCGCGCATGGTACCTTTGTCGCGAAGGTGTCTCACGAGTGCTCTGGTGTCGAGTTCAGCGAAGCCGGGGATACCACGCGATGCGAGATACTCATCTAAGCTATGCACCGAACGCCAGTTACTTGTGATCCTACTCAGTTCTCTCACGATGAGGCCTGCGACAAAGGGCTTTCGAGACTCAAAGTCCTCGTCAGCGATGCCGTAGTTGCCGATCATCGGGTAGGTCATGACGACCATCTGAGCAGCATAGGACGGGTCGGTCAGGATCTCCTGATAGCCCATCATTGATGTGTTAAAGACCACCTCGCCTTCAGCGAGGGTCTCAGCCCCAAACCTAAGCCCGTTAAAGCTTCGGCCGTCCTCTAATACTAGAATGCCACGCTTCATGTCGGAATAGGCAACTAGACCGGGAAGTGGCGCCTTGCAATACCAATCTGTCACTAAAAGCGTCTAGCTAGACAAAAAATGACTCACCGCAGCTACATGCTTTTTTGGAATGTGGATTGTTAAAACGAAAGCCAGCGTTAAGGAGGTTCGTTTCGTAATCGACGGTCATACCATCAATAAATTTAAGGCTTTTGGGATCAACCATGACGACGACGTCACCATATTTCAGCACATGGTCCTTTTCTTTGGGGCCATCACCATCGAATTCGACGACATAGCTTAAACCAGAGCAGCCACCGCCTCTGACTGCGATCCTGAACCAAGGTTCACAATCTTCTCGGGCAGCCATTGTTACCACTCGACTTACTGCCTTTTCAGTCAATTCAATCATTCGCTTCCTCTTTCTCTGCCAGCTTTGTCCGAGCGGAAGATAAAATCTCGACGACTTTGTCAATTGTCTCGAGGGTTAAGTCCTTCCCTAGACCGATTCGGATGGTTGATGCTGCGTAATCCGCCGGGTGGCCTAGTGCGAGAATCACATGGGACGGCTTCTTTTCGCTGCTCGCGCAAGCGGCCGTCGTCGACAGTGCTAAGCTTCTGCATTCGAGGATCATGTCTTCGGCCGATATTCCCGGAAATGTCAGGTTGGAATTATGGGGCAGCCTACTCTCAAGTGCTCCGTTGACGCTGAAGGGAACGCCAGTGGCAGCAAGACCCTCTTCAAGACGCTCTCTCAGCAGCATTAGGTCGCCGTAACGCTGGACCATCTCCTCTGATGCGATCTTAGCAGCGTGTCCAAAACCCACGATTCCAGGAACATTCAGGGTACCGGCGCGTCTTCCACCTTCATGCCCACCGCCAAAACTTCGAGGGCGCAGCTGCACCCTCGGGCCACGGCGACGCGTATACAGAGCACCGACGCCTTTTGGTCCGTAGAGCTTGTGGGATGAAACCGATAGCAAGGATATACCGAGCTCTTTAACGCTGATGGGAACAAGTCCAAAGGTCTGTGCGGCATCCACATGAAGCATCACCCGAGAGGCAGCACACACTTCCCCGATCTCTTGAATCGGCTGGATTGTACCTATCTCGTTGTTTGCGTGCATGATGGAGACGAGAACCGTATCGTCTGAAATGGCGGCGTCCAGGTCATCCAATGAGATGAGGCCTTCCGAGTTGACTGGGAGGTACGTGACCCGGTGACCACGTCGCTCAAGCTCCTGACATGTCTCCAGGACCGCTGAATGCTCAGTTACCTGCGTGATGAAGTGACCGCTCCGGTCGCTGCAGTAGTTTTCAGCAACACCGAGCAGCGCGAGACCGATGGACTCGGTGGCTCCGCTCGTGAAGGTCACCTCGGACGGATGGGCACCCATGAGTGAGGCGACGTGTCCACGGGCAAGGTCGACGGCTTCTTCAGCTTGCCACCCGTAAGCGTGCGAACCACTGGACGCATTACCGTAAGCTTCGGAAAAGTACGGCAACATTACGTCGAGCACCCGCTTGTCGACGGGTGTTGTCGAGTGATGGTCGAGATAGATGACGTTCATGTGATTAGTGTAGGGATCTTTTGCGGGAGTGCCTAGAAGAATCAGCTAGCCTCGCGCAGCACGCTCCGTCCAATGACGATGCGCTGAACCTCGCTGGTGCCCTCATAAATCTGAGACACCCGAAGGTCGCGGACCAAACGGCTTTGGTGCGCACATTCGTCAAGTCCTGCGTACGCAGCTAGCTCAAGTGCATCTCGGGCGACCTTGTTTGCACCCTCGGTCGTCTGAACTTTGGCCATCGCCGCTTGTTTTGAAAAGGGCTGACCATTCTCTTTGAGTGTGGCTGCCTGAAGTGCCAGGAGCCAGCCGCTCTGGATGCGCATCTCGATGTCAGCGAGCCCAAATTCGACCGCCTGATCTACCTCTTCGGCTTTAAGTCGTTGAACCAGTCTATTTCGTGCTGCGGTCGCGATTCCAATCGCCTGAGATGAGATGCCGATGCGACCACCATCGAGGGCTACCATCGCAATTTTGAAGCCGTCGCCTTCCGTACCAAGCATCGCATCGTCAGAGACCCTGACACCTTCTAAGGTCAGGGGGACTGTATGCGAAGCCTTGAGCCCCATCTTATGCTCGGGCTTACCAACCTCAAGGCCGGTCGCGCCCTTGTCCACTAAAAAGCAAGTGATGCCTTTTGCGCCACTACCCGAGGTACGGGCCCAAACAACGAAGACGCCGGCTTCTGTCCCAGAGGTGATCCACATTTTCTGTCCGCTGATGACCCAATCATCGCCCTCGCGGATGGCCTTTGTCTGAAGTGATGCAGCGTCCGAGCCCGAGCCCGGTTCACTCAGAGCGAAGGCCCCAGCGAAAAATTCGCCTGAGGCGAGCTTCGGGCAGTAA